>JAFGEX010000181.1 GCA_016931355.1 bacterium | reverse complement strand
GCGGTGGATCGGGATGGAGACGGGGGGGGGTTGATAACTGGGGGAAAGATGCCGGTAAATGTGGAACGTGCCGTCCTGACCATGGGAAAAGACCTGCAATTTTCCGAAGTCCTGACCGGCCGCGTGGACAGGGTGGTTTTCCGGAATGCGGACCTGGTCCGGAAGGAATACCGTTTTCATTACGGGGAGCTTTGGGCCTGCGGGAGGTTGGCTGCGTCCGGTATTTCTTCCTTCGCATTCGAATACAGGAACAGGTCCGGCCATCTGGTCGATCCTGCCCGCCGGTCCGAATGTGAGATCGCAGATGTTTCATGTATAATGGGATTCGATACGGACAGCGGCCGAGTATTTTCGAGAATCAGGGTGCCGGTTACCCGCCCTGCTGGCCGGGAGCGGGACATCCACTCGCTGGCATTCGCCGGGAGATGAAGAAGATCATTTCCGATTGAAGATGGACGATTGACGAAGGACGAACACTGAAGAAGATCTCAGATATCAGATTTCAGATGAACGATCTCAGATCTCCCAACCCCATAATCCGAATTCTTTTTCTTGCCCGATCTGAGATCTGCAATCTGCAATCGTTGATCTGAGATCAATTCCCGATTCCCGATCCCCGAATCCTGATCCCCGATCCCCGTTTTTTCACGATTCCCGATGCACGAAGCACGATGCACGAAATCATTTCCCGATCCCCGATGTTTCCCATCCCCGGATCCCGGGCGTGAGGTCCGCTGCCGCAGGTTGCATTGACGAATCCTGGATGAACCCGGATATTTCTCAACCCGTTTTACCCGGGAAGACACAACCCCTCTTTTATCGGACCCCGATCCCCGATTCCCGATCCCCTATTTCAGATGCTTGATGAAGCATCGCCTTCTTTTGTGCTGTCGCCTTTCATAATATTTCCACTGGCCCTGCACCTTGGTGTTGGTTTCAAGCTCCGGATTGCTCTCCACTTTCTTGATCTGATCCTTCTTGTAGGTCTGGCTCATGGCGTGGATCAGCATGGCGTTGACGCCCTTGTTCTGGTATTCCCGCCGCACCCCGACCAGATACAGGTCGACCCGGTCGTTCTTCTTCAGCGCTTTCAGCAGATGGATGAATCCGAAGGGGAACAGGCGCCCCCCGGCTTTCTGCAGCGCCTTTGACAGGGAGGGCATGGTGATGCCGAAACCCACCATGCGGCCTTCTTCGTTCACAATGACCGGGCAGTATTCGGGACGGATAAAACCGAAGTATTGATCCGTATAGGATTTGATCTGCCTGTCGGTAAGCGGCACGACTCCGAAGAGATCGGCATAGGTCTCATCGATGATGTCGAAGATTTCCGGCGCATACGGCCTGAGCTGTTTGGCTTTCTTGATTTCCAGCAATTTCAGGCGGTTTCTCTTGGCGGCGATCTGCGCGACCCTTTCCACGGTTTCGTTATGGATCTGGGGCGCGTCGATTTCGTATTCCACCCAGTCCACGTCCTTTTCATAGCCCAGCTTTTTGAGATGTTCGGGGTAATAGGGAAAATTATAAAGGGTGGCCAGCGTCCCCAATTCCTGGAATCCTTCGATGAGCATGCCCTCATTGTCCAGATCCGTGAATCCCATGGGTCCGTGCACCGCGGTCATGCCCTTTTCCCGGGCCCATGTTTCGAGGGTCCCCAAAAGAGCCGCGCTGACCTCAGGATCGTCGATAAAATCGATCCAGCCGAATCGGGCATAGCGGTTGCCCCATTTCTCAATGTACTTGTTGTTGATGATGCCCGCGATGCGGCCTGCGATTCTGCCGTCTTTGCAGGCCAGCCAGTATTGGGTCTCGCAGTGGTCGAAGGCGGGGTTCTTGTCCCTTCTAAGGGTGTTGAGTTCGTCGAAATAAGGGCGCGGAACATAGTAGGGGTTGTTTTTATAAAGACGGTTTGGGAAAGCGATCATTTTTTTGAGATCGCGCACGGTCTTCACTTCCCGGATTTCCACGGACATGCTGTGATTCCTTTTTAAAAAGGATAGAAGGCTGGTGGGCCGCCGGTCATGCAGCGGCGGTTGAACGTGGCATTATATCAATTATTTTCTTTTCATGCAAGGCCAATTTATGTTTCATCCGGAATCTGTGGCCGGCGGTGTTCGCCGGGTTCGTTCTGGAATACGGGACTCGCGTATCCAGATCTGAGTGATGCGGGCGCCGGCTGAGGGGGGAGCCGGTTGTCCGCGATCACCTGACCAGCCGGCTGGGCCGGTCCCCGCAGCCCGGCCGATTGATTTTTCCCTGGTTATTCCTGCGGTTCTGTATTATATTTAAAAAATTCCAGACCGGGCGGCGAATGGGCGTTGGTCCTCAAGGAGAACAGGCATCCCCATCTGTTCGCTTGCGCCCGCTTTCAGGTTCTGAAACGATCATCCGGTATCCAAGGAGGAAATTTCATGAAATCCAGAACCTTTCCGATTTTTCTCGCCTTTCTCTGCATGGGATTCGGAGACGCCGTGGGGCCGTTCGTGGGCCTCGCCAAGGATTATTTCACCCTGTCCAACACCATGGCCCAGCTCATCCCGTTTGTGGGTTTCATGATGTTCGGGCTTTTCTCCATTCCCATGGGCCTTTTCCAGGATAAAAAAGGGAAGAAGACCGTTTTGCTGCTCGGCCTGTGCATCGCACTTTTCGGGATGCTCATCCCCTCGATCGCCGGGCTTCAGTCCTATGCCGTTTTCCTGATCACCATTCTCCTGTTGGGCCTCGGCGCAGCCACCCTGCAGGTGGCGGGAAATCCGATCATGAGGGATGTTTCAGAGGAAGGGAAGTATTCCAGGAACCTTTCGCTGGGGCAGTTCATCAAGGCGATCGGATCCCTTTCCGGCCCTTTAATTCCGGCTGCGGCCGCCTTCATCTGGGGTGGGAGCTGGGAAGTCATTTTCCCCATCTACGGCGCGGCGCTGGCTTTGACCATTCTCTCGGTGTCCCTGCTCCGGGTCCGTGAACAGAAACCGGAATCCCGGTCCGCGACCTTCGGCTCCTGTTTCTCCCTGCTGGTCAGGGAACCTTTCGTGCTCATGATGGTTCTCGCAATATTCATGTACGTGGGGGCTGAGGTGTGCATGAGCACCGGCATTCCCCTGTACCTCAAGTCCCAGTATGATTTCGACATCAGCAAGTTCGGCGTTCTCGGCACGGGTCTTTTCTTCCTGGCCCTGACCATCGGCCGTTTCCTCGGCGGCGTCATCCTGAACTGGATGCGTCCCAAAAAGTTTTTCGTGCTGACGGTCCTGGTCTCCGCGGTCGCCATACTCGGACTGTTTTCGGGCTCCCGGGGGCTCAGCCTGGGCAGTGTATTTGTGATCGGCCTGGGATTCGCCAATATTTTTCCGCTCGTATTTTCAATCACTGTGGACACTTTTCCTTCGCGGAGCAACGAGCTTTCGGGCCTCATGGTCACCGCCATCGTGGGCGGCGCGCTCATCCCGCCTGTCATGGGCCTGGTGGCGGATCACAGCAACATCCTGATGTCCTTCCTGGTCCCGCTGGCTGCCATCCTGTTTGTGCTGTTCGCTTCGCTCGCCGCCCTCAAGAAAGCCTGATGCCGTTTCCGGCCGGAGAGAATGCGAATGAACAAGCCAGACAAAAGAACAGTCATGACGCTTGACGCAGGCGGGACGAACCTTGTATTTTCAGCCGTTCAGAAGAACCGTGAGGTCGTGGAACCCATCACCCTGCCGGCGGAGGCCGGTCATCTGGACAAATGCCTCGGTAATATCTGCGAAGGATTCCGACAGGTGAAGGAAAGGCTGAAGGAGCCGCCGGTTGCCATCAGCTTCGCCTTCCCCGGACCTGCGGATTATCCGAACGGCATCATCGGGGATCTGGGGAATCTGCCGGCCTTCCGCGGCGGGGTTGCCCTGGGACCCATGCTCAAGGAAAAATTCGGCATCCCTGTTTTCATCAACAACGACGGGGACCTGTTCGTGTACGGCGAGGCGATCGCCGGGCTTCTGCCCAGAGTCAACATGCTGCTGGCCCGCTCCGGAAGCCCGAAGATCTTCCGCAATCTGTTCGGCGTGACGCTGGGAACCGGTTTCGGCGCGGGTTTGGTACACGACGGGGAATTGTACCTGGGAGACAATTCCGCGGGCGCTGAGATATGGCTGTTGCGGAACAAGAAATATCCGGATGCGCCGGTGGAGGAGAGCGCCAGCATCCGTGCGGTGCAGCGGGAGTATGCGGCTCTGGCGGGCATCCCGCAGGCCGCTGTGCCGACCCCCAGGGACATCTTCGAAATCGCGACAGGCGCGAAACAGGGGAATTGGGAAGCCGCGGTCAATGCGTATAAAATGCTCGGAGAGGCTGTGGGGGACGCGCTGGCCAATGCAGTGACCCTTGTGGACACCCTGGTGGTCATCGGCGGGGGCCTCGCAGGCGCCCATTCCCTTTTCCTTTCGGATGTGGTCCGCGAGATGAACAGCAGCCTGCGCCTTTTCAGCGGGCAGAACGTGGGTCGCACGGAGCTCAAGGCCTACAATCTCGAGGATGCGGCCGAAACCGAGGCCTTTCTCAAGGGCGATGTTCGGGAGATATCCGTTCCGGACTCGGATCAGAAAATGCTGTACGATCCCCGGAAGCGCATCGGCGTTGGGCTTTCTGTTCTCGGCACCAGCCGCGCCGTTTCAGTGGGCGCATGCGCCTTTGCCCTGCATGCGCTGGACAGGAAACAGGCCGATCATGCCTGAAACGAAGAAAGAGGACGTCAGTTTTAAGGAAGCAGGTTGTTTTTTTTCAATTTGCAATCGGAATGGATTTTGATGAATAAGAAAGCAACTGATTCTGCCGGCTTCAAGTCCAACGTTTTTATCCGGTTAAAAAAAAGTTTATCGCGGCTTCAAGGCCCTATCACGGATCTATTTTCCGGCATGGGATTGAAAATTGCAGCACCTTTAAAAATTGCCGCGCAATGGAAAGGGGTGGGCATCCCGCCTCCAGGTGATCATGAACTTCTCCGTTGTATGCGGCGCACAGGGCGAATCAGATGACTCATTTAAATAGGGAGGTCCCCATGACTCGGCGGTATCTTTTTTGTTGTTTCCTGGCAGCAGGCCTGATACAGGCCCAGATTCTTCAAAACCATATCCCCGTATCCCTGGACCCCGGGCAGCAAGGTTGGGTTCAGGTTGGATACAATTACCTGGAAGACACTTACCTGGTGGTTTGGGAAGATTACAGGAACAGCACCCTCCAGCAATTCGACTGCGATATCTTCGGCCAGTTCATGTCCTCGGACGGGAATCCCGTCGGCGGGAATTTTCCGATCTGCATGGGGCCTTCCCAGGCTTTCTGGCCGCATCTGGACTATGATCCGGAAATGAACCGTTTCCTCGTTGTTTTCGAGGATTACCGGAACGGGGCCGGAGACGTGTACGGGGCCTTCGTGGACGGCCACACCGGCCGGAAGATGCCCACGGATTCGACCGAGGCGGACACCTGTTTTGCGGTCACCAAAAATCCTGTTGGCATATACGCTCCTTCCGTGGCGTTTAATGAGAAGGAAGGCACCTTTCTCGTCGTATGGAGCGGTAGCGGCAAGATCATCAACGGTCAGATCGTGGACCGGTTCGGCGGGTTCAATCCGACGGATATCGTGGAAAACATCCGGATCGCTGAAATCGTCGATGCATCGATCAGCAACGCGGAGGTCACGTATCATCCGGCCACCAACGAATGGTTCGTGGTGTTCGGCCTTCAGGCCGGGGATCTCAGCTCTGTATGCGGCCAGCGCGTGGACGCGGACGGAAAATTGATCAAGCCGGACGGGACGGAGGGTTCGGAATGGATTGGGATCTCCGCTCCGGACCAGAACAATCCGGACAGCATGCAACCGCGCGTGCAGGCCAATGCGGAGAACATCCCGTTCTGGATCACGCGCGTTCCGGAACCGGAATACGCAGAATGCCTGGTCACCTGGACATCACAGCGGAGTTGGGACAATTTCGATCTGC
>JAFGEX010000180.1 GCA_016931355.1 bacterium | reverse complement strand
ATCGTGGGCGCCAGACCTCAGTTTATCAAGGCAGCGCCGCTTTCCCGCGCGCTGAGAAGCCGTTTTCGTGAGATCCTCGTGCACACCGGCCAGCATTACGACGACAACATGTCCGGCATCTTCTTTAAGGATATGGGCATCCCCGAACCGGACTTCGAACTGGGGATCGGGTCCGGCACGCATGCCCTGCAAACCGGCCTCATGCTGGAGGCCGTCGAACGCCTTCTCATTCGCGAGAAGCCGGATTGTGTGTTGGTTTACGGGGACACGAATTCCACGCTAGCCGGGGCTCTGGCGGCTGTGAAGCTGCAGATCCCCCTGGCCCATGTGGAGGCCGGGCTCAGGAGCTGGAACCGGGAAATGCCTGAGGAAATCAACCGTGTGCTCACGGACCATTGCGCGGATTTCCTCTTCTGCCCGACGGACACGGCTGTGCGAAATCTCGGAAGAGAGGGGATTAAAATAGGCGTATTCCGGACCGGCGACGTGATGGTGGATGCAGCAAGGCTGTTCGGGGAGTTGTCCGAGTCCCGGTCGGAAATTCTGAAACGACTCGGCCTGGCCCCTCGGGCCTATGTTCTCTGTACCATTCACCGGCCTTCAAACACGGATGACCGGTCAGCCCTGGAATCCCTTATCGGGGCGTTCGTTCAGTCCGGGGAAACAGTCGTTTTCCCGGTTCATCCCCGGACCCGGAAACAGATGAAGGATTTCGGGCTGCTCTCCGAAGTCGAATCGCACAAGGCGATACGGCTCATTGATCCGGTTTCCTATCTGGACATGATCAGCCTGGAGAAAAACGCCAGGCTGATCTGTACGGATTCGGGCGGGATTCAGAAGGAGGCGTATGTGTACCGGGTCCCCTGCGTGACGCTGCGGAAAGAGACCGAATGGATCGAGACGGTCGAGGACGGATGGAACATCCTGACCGGGCCGGACTCGGGCCGCATCCTCCAGGCGCTCGGTCATTTCCACCCGGACCATGGGACCCGCTCCCTTTTCGGCGACGGAACGGCGAGCCGGGCGATCTGCGGCTTGCTGGAAAAGGAACTGGGCGCATAGAACAGCCTGCGCCTCCTGCGCCGGTCGATCAATCCCCCGCTTCATCTTCCCAAAGTCCGGTTTCGCGGACGTCTGAACATTTTTGGTTTATCTGCGGGCTCATTCCCCCTTAGACCTGTCCCGGTGCAATCAAGCGAATATACATGTCTTTCTTCCTGTAAATCGAAGGTTCCCCGGCATCTCACTGCCGGGGAGCTTCAATCTGACAGTGCGCATATCCCCCGCTGCTTGCCATGGGGCCTGCCCCGGGCTTTGTGCCGTGGCAGGCGGGCGGATGAAAGGGATTTTATCTTGCAGATTTTCGATTCCCGGCCGGAAGCGGCCGGATATCTGCCCTGCGGGCAGAATGGAAACGGGATGTTTGATTTTACTTGACAATAGATTAAAATAAGCATATATTAATTCGTATTAATTGCGTCATTCATCAAGACCAAGGAGGTATACAATGAGCAAACTGGCACAGCAACGCGTTGAGAAATGCAAAAAGATAATACCGTTTTTGAAGGTCGTATCCAACACCACCCGCCTTCAAATCCTGTGCATCCTGACGGACGGCGAGCAGCGCGTCGGCCAGATCCAGCAGATTTTGGGCGCGAAGCAATCCTATATTTCCCAGCAGCTGAAATATTTGAAAACCAAGGGATATCTCCACAGCAGGCGGGAAGGGACCCAGATTTATTACACGCTGGTGGATCCGGCATTCCCCAAGATCATGCGCGCATTCAATGAAATACTCAAATAATTCAGACACCCGCTGAATCGCATCACATGCCCATCCGCCCGGAATGGGCATTTTTTTTCATTTAGACATCTGAGCGCCGCATCCCTTTACGCCCCTTGCGGGCAGGCTGTTTGTTTTCAACCGGTTGATCAAAATGGAAAATTCCGTTTTCAGGCAGGAATCCTTCGGGCTCCCGGAGGAGCCTCCGGGTTTTTCAAAGGTATTCAGCGCAGCCGTGCTCGGGATCGAAGGATACATCGTCGAGGTCGAATCCCATCTGGACCCCGGCCTGCCGTATTTCGCGACGGTCGGCCTTCCCGAGGGGGCGGTGCGGGAATCAAAGGAGCGCGTCGGCGCGGCGATTAAAAACTCGGGGTTTGTTTTCCCCATCAAGAGAATCACGGTGAATCTGGCGCCTGCGGATATCCGGAAGGAAGGCTCGGCCTTCGACCTTCCGATGGCGGTCGGCATCCTGGCGGCAAGCGGGCAGATGACGCAGGCCAGGCTGGAAAATGTCGTTCTGCTCGGGGAGCTTTCCCTGGACGGGAGGGTGAGGCCCGTGCACGGCGCCCTTCCCGTGTCCATTGCGGTGAGGGACCGTCGCATCCGGCGCATTTTACTGCCCCGCGAAAATGCGGCGGAGGCTGCCATGTCTCCCGGCGTGGAGGTTTATCCGGTGAGGCATCTGTGCGAAGCCTTTGACGCCATCGAGCGCGGCGTATCCGGTCCTCCGTTCCGCGGCGATACCCAGGGTGTCTTTTCGCGTGCCGCGCGCCATACCCTCGATTTTCAGGATGTCCGGGGACAGGAACTCGTGAAGCGCGCCCTCGAAGTCGCGGCCGCAGGCGGGCATAACGTGCTCATGATCGGGCCGCCCGGATCCGGCAAGACCATGCTGGCCAAGCGCATCCCATCCATCCTTCCGGATCTGACCCTTGATGAGGCCCTGGAAACGACGAAGATCCATTCCGTGGCCGGCCTGCTCCCGCCGGATACGGCTCTGATTGCGCGCAGACCCTTCCGGTCCCCGCATCACACCATCTCGGACGCCGGTTTAATCGGCGGCGGGCATGTGCCCAGGCCCGGCGAGGTCAGCCTCGCCCATCACGGGGTTCTGTTTCTGGACGAATTACCGGAGTTCCGCAAGAATGTGCTGGAAGTTCTGCGGCAGCCCATGGAGGACGGCTGCGTGGGCATTTCCAGGGCCATGCTGTCCCTGTCCTATCCCTCCCGGTTCATGCTGGTGGCAGCCATGAATCCATGCCCATGCGGTCACTATTCGAGCCGGACGCAGTCCTGCTCATGCACCATCCCCCAGATTCAGCGCTAT
>JAFGEX010000179.1 GCA_016931355.1 bacterium | reverse complement strand
TGTCCAGAACCAATGTCCCTTGCCAATTCATCAATGAATCTCCGAGCGGACCCGCTCCTGCCGCGTCAAGCCTGCCTTTCAGGCAAATGGCGCCCTCGCGGATCTCGAAGGAAAAAGGCGGATCCGGGGAACCATCCCTGAAACGGACCAGGGACAGGTCCGGCCTCTCCCTGTACCTGCCGTCGAAATCCAGACCGTAACCCACGACGAAGGCGTCCGGTACGGTGAACCCGACGAAATCAGGCTTGAATGGCACGACTCTGCGCGCGGGCTTGTCCAGGAACATGCAGGTTTTCAGCCAGGCCGGATCCCGTCCCTTCAGATGGTTGTGGACGAACGCGGAGGTGCGGCCCGTATCCAGGATGTCGTCCACAAGGAGGACGTGATGGCCCCGGATGTCAACGGAGAGATCCCGCGTCAGCTTCAGATTGCCGCTCGATTCGGTTCCGGATCCATACGAGGAGACCTGCAGGAAATCGATCTCGATGGGGACTTTCTCCCCGTACAGCCGTCTGACCAGATCGGCGGTGAACATGAAGCTGCCTTTGAGTACGCTCACAACCGCAAGCTCCGTTCCGTTAAAATCGTGTTTGATTTCAAGGGCCAGCTCGGCGACGCGCCGGTGTATGGTGGCTGCATCGATGAATGGATGAAGCACTGCCTCCTTCATGACGGACTCCTTTTTAGATATCCATTCCGGCCTGATGCTCCCCGGCCGTTCGCAGCGGACTGCAGACGTGCGGCATGCCGCACCCTTGTCGGGATACTGCCTCCGGCTCCGGCAAATGCGCGCACCGGCCGGTCCGGATTGAAGCTCCCCGCTGCAAACCGCCCGGGTGTGCACCCGCCGCCGGATTGATGTTCCCGGCAGCAGGCGGGGGTCGAGCGGGCGCTGCCTGATCTGCAGGGAATATAATATTTTTTCAGGCAATCCGCACCCTTTTCTTGCTACGCGCACAAATCCATTGATTTTATCCGCAATTGTATTATATTTATTCAAGTTGCGGAAGTGGGATGAAACGGATTTTCCGTCAGGCGAGGAGGTGCTTTATGAGGATAAAAATAACTGCGACGTTCTGCCTGATCCTGTCGCTTTGCGGTTCATCATGCCGGATGCTGAACCGGGACCACGTCTGGCGGATCGAGTCTCCGGACAGCGGGTTGATCCTTGAAATCCGCCTGGATCCGGACCGGACGTCGCCGGATGCGGCCGTCGGCGGGACAAGCCTTTCCTACCGCATCCTGGCCGGAAAGGAAAAGGCCGAAGTCCTGGGATGCTCGCCGCTGGGCATCCGGAGGCTCGACCAGAATTTTCTGAACGGGCTTCAATTCATTTCCATCGGTCCGGTCAACCGCATCGATGAAACATACGCCCTCCTGCACGGCAAGCGGAGAATGAACCGGGTCCTCGCCCATGAACGGATTCTGTCTTTTGAGAACGAAAACGGGGCGAAACTTGAATTCCATGCCCGGGTCTGCGACGACGGCATCGCGTTCCGATACCGTTTTCCCGGAGAGGACAAGAAGATTTTAACGGTGAACCAGGAGGCCACGGGATTTCAGATTCCCCCGGGATCGAGCGTTTATCTGCTTCCGCATGACGATGCCGGACAATGGACGCCTGCGTATGAAAATGTGTTCACGAACGGGATACCGGCCGGTTCCCCGTCGCCCACGGAAACAGGCTGGGATTTCCCGGCCCTGTTTAAAACGCCGGACGGTCACTGGCTGCTGATCACCGAGTCCGGACTGGACGGCGGTTATTGTGGATCCAGGCTTTCGAAGACAGCCCCGGCCTGTCTTTATACGCTGCGTTTCCCTGACGCCAGGGAAGGCAACGGAACCGGAGAAGTTTTCCCGAAATCCAGGCTGCCGTGGTCCACGCCGTGGCGCATCGTCATGGTCGGAAATGATCCCGGCGACATTGTGGAATCTTCCATGGTCACGGATCTCGCAGCAGCGCCGGATTCAATGGATGCCGGATGGATCAGACCCGGCCGCGCCTCCTGGAGCTGGTGGTCCGAAAGCGACAATCCGCCCCGCATGAAAACCCTGCGCGAATTTGTGGATCTCGCTGCGGAAATGGGATGGGAATATTCCCTGGTGGATGCCAACTGGAACAAGCTCCCGGAAAGGGAGATGCGCGGGCTGATCCAATATGCATCTTCGAAGGGCGTCGGAGTCTGGCTCTGGTACAATTCGGGCGGGCCGCACAACATCGTCACGGAAGAGCCGAGGGACCGGCTTTTCGGAAAGGCCGGCCGGAGGCGCGAATTCAGACGGCTCAAAGAGCTGGGCGTCCGGGGCGTCAAGGTCGATTTCTGGCACAGCGACAAGCAGAACATCATTCAATATTATATCTCCCTTTTCAGGGATGCGGCGGAACACGGCATCCTGGTCAACACGCACGGATGCACGCTGCCCCGCGGATGGGAAAGGACGTTTCCGAACCTGCTCTCCATGGAATCGGTCAGGGGCGCTGAATCCTACAAGTTCGACGCGGCCTATCCGGAACGCGCGCCCTGGCACAACACGATACTCGTTTTCACGCGCAACGCCGTAGGGCCCATGGATTATACCCCCGTCGCATTTTCGGACCAGATGTATCCGCATCTCACGACCTGGGCGCACGAACTGGCCCTGTCCGTGCTTTTCGAGACAGGCATCCTGCATTTTGCGGACAAGCCGTCCTCATACAGGGGCCTTTCCGAAGGCCCGCTGTCCTTTCTGAAAAGCGTTCCCGCGGTCTGGGACGACACACGGTTTTTGTCCGGCGAACCGGGGAAAGACGCGGTGCTGGCCCGGAAGAACGGCTCCATCTGGTACCTGGCGGGGATCAACGGGGAGAATTCCTCCAAGTCGCTCGTACTGGATTTGAGTTTCATCGAGCCCGGGAAATACCGGCTGCATCTGATCCTGGACGGGGCGGACAGCTGTTCTTTTTCTGAAAAAACGGTGGAAGTGGATGGCACGGACAGGATCGATGTGTCCATGCCGCCGTTTGGGGGGTTTGCGGGGCGGATAGAGAAAATTGTTTTGCAATGATTGCTGATTCTGGATTGTGGATTGCGGATTGAAAAGACTGCAATGGATGAAAACGAATTAAAAACACGAACAAAACAATTCGGGCTTCGAATCATCAGACTGGTAAATGCGTTGCCGAATTCTTCATCCGGCAGGATCATTGGCAAACAACTGATGAGAAGTGGTACTGCAGTGGGTGCGAATTACCGTGCCGCTTGTCGTGCCAGATCAAAGTCTGAATTCATTTCAAAAATCGGAACGGTAGTTGAAGAATCAGATGAAAGTGCTTACTGGCTTGAGCTCATCCAGGATGGCGGCTTATTGAAAGCGGATCTTGTTTCGCCTCTGTTGTGTGAGGCTGAAGAACTCACGGCCATTTTCGTCGCATCAGGCCGAACTGCAAAGAGAAACAATCCGCAATCAAAAATCCGCAATCCAAAATAATATAAGCGGCAGCAAGCTGCCGCACTCCAAAAAGGAGGATGAAATGAAGAAGATGGTACTCGGCTGTTTGTTGATGGCGGGTATTTTTTTCGCTTGTGCCAAGAAACAAGCCTCCCTCGAATCCCTGCGCCTCGATACGGGATGGAAATTCCAGTACGGGGACGACCTCAAATGGCTGGAACCGGGATTCGACGATGCATCGTGGAAATCGATACTGCCGGACAGGCTGTGGGAAAACCAGGGTTACAACGGGTACGACGGATACGCCTGGTACCGTATCCGTTTCAGGCTGCCCGCCCTGCTCAGGGACAGCGCGGTTCTGAAGGACAGCCTGCAGATCGTGCTCGGCAAGATTGACGACACGGATCAGACCTTCCTGAACGGCAGGCTCATCGGACAGAATGCGGTGACCGTGCCCGCGACACAGGCCGGGATCCCGGAAAATTTCACGCATATCCGCACCACCTATGACCTGGTCCGGCGCTACGTGCTTCCGGCCGCGGATCCGCGCATTCAATGGGACGGCGAAAACGTGCTTGCTGTGCGCGTGCATGATCACGGCGGCGGAGGCGGATTGTACACGCAGGTCCCTGCCGTCAGCATGGTGGACATGAAGGACTACATCCGGATCGACGCAATGGGTCCGTTCGAGGTCCGCGACCGGACGGAATACACCAAGGAAGTGACGCTCGCCAATCATTCGGGCCTTCACGACTTCAAAGGATCCCTGAACATACGCGTCGTGCAGATCAGACCGGAAAAAATTCTGTACAACCAGAATGCGGCCGTGGACCTCGGCCATGGAACGAGCCACGCCTTCAAATTCCAGTTCACCGCTTCCCCAACCGATCCCTGCAGGGCTGTTTATACCTTCATCGAGGAAAAAACAAAGAAGGCGTTTTATACCCGGCAGCCGGTCCCGTATGTGCTCACGCCCGCGCCCCCGGAATCGCCGCGCATCAACGGCCCGAAGGTTTACGGCTGCAGGCCGGGCAGGGATTTTCTGTTCAGGATACCGGCCACGGGGATACGCCCCATAACCTTTGCGGCTGAAGGCCTTCCTGAGGGGCTGAGGCTCGATGCAAATTCCGGCGTGATCTCCGGCAAGGTGCGCAAGCCGGGGACATACGATGTCCTGCTGACCGCGGCGAACGGCAAGGGAACGGATAAACGCAATCTGAAGATCGAAGCGGGGGACAGGATCGCATTGACGCCTCCCATGGGATGGAACAGCTGGAACTGCTGGGGGCTCAGCGTGGACGACGCCCGCGTGCGCGAGGCGGCGGATTTCATGGAGAGCACGGGCCTGGCCGATCATGGTTGGTCTTTCATCAACATCGATGACGGCTGGGAGGCTCCGAAACGGAAATCCAACGGCGAAATTGAAACCAATGAAAAATTCCCGGACATGAAGGGACTCTCGGATGATGTGCACGCCAGGGGGCTGAAACTCGGCATTTATTCCTCGCCGGGGCCCTATACATGCGGCGGATATCTGGGCTCTTATCAGCATGAACTTCAGGATGTAAAGACCTATGCCAAATGGGGGATCGATTATCTGAAATACGACTGGTGCTCCTATGGGACCATCGCAAAGGACGCCAGCCTTGAGGAGTTGAAGAAACCCTATGAACTCATGCGCGATGTGATGCGTAAGGCACCGAGGGATATTGTTTACAGCCTCTGCCAGTACGGCATGGGCAATGTTTGGGAATGGGGGGCCGAGGTGGAGGGCAACCTGTGGCGGACCACGGGGGACATCACGGACACCTGGAAGAGCATGGCGGACATCGGCTTCGGACAGACCGTCCAGTGGGAATTCGCAGCGCCTGGCAGATGGAACGATCCGGATATGCTCGTGGTTGGATGGGTCGGCTGGGGCCCCAGGCTGCATCCGACGCAATTGTCCGTCAATGAGCAGTACACGCATATCAGTTTGTGGTGCCTGCTTTCCGCTCCCCTGCTTCTCGGATGCGATCTTTCGAAACTGGATGATTTCACGCTCAACCTGCTGACCAATGACGAAGTGCTGGCCGTGGACCAGGATCCGCTGGGCAGGCAGGCCAAACAGATTCTGGCTGTGGATTCAAGCCAGGTCTGGGCCAAGCAGCTTGAGGACGGCTCAAGAGCGGTCGGGCTTTTCAACCTGGACCGGGACGACGGGAAAGTATCAGTCTCGTGGGCCGACCTGGGTCTTTCGGGAGGCCTGAACGTACGCGACCTGTGGCGGCAGCAGGATATCGGAACTTTCGCGGACAAATTCGAAACTGAGGTGTACGGGCACGGTGTTGTTCTGGTCCGTATCGGACCGGAGTAATCGAATCATCCCGACCCCGGGGTCCACCCCGGGGTCGGGTTACCGCGGCAGCAAGCTGCCGCACTCCAAAAAGAGAATTACCGATTTTGGATTTTGGATTGCGGATTTAGGAAGGAGAAGGACCCCTTCACAATCCGCAATCCACAATTCGCAATTAAAAATTTTCTTCACAAGAACCGAAACCACGAATCCAGATCCTCTTTTTTTATTATCCTTGATTTCATCCGAAAAAACCGTATATTATCCCCGTTTTGACCGGAACGGAGGATGTGAATCATGAAACTGGGCATCGTCGGCCTGCCGCTGTCAGGCAGGTCGACGCTTTTTGAAGCGCTGACCCGGACGGCTGCAGGGGCCGAATCGAAAATGGAAAACCGGCTTGCATCCGTACGCGTGCCGGACTCCCGCATCGACACATTGAGCGGCATCTACAGTCCGAAGAAGACCACCTATGCCCAGATCGAATATTTCCTGCCGGGCGCCGCTCTGACGAAAGAAGAGAAGGCAGGGGAGCAGTCCCAGTGGACGAAAGTCCGGAGCAGCGATGCGCTGCTGCACGTGGTCAGGAATTTCGAAGGTCCGGCAGGCAGGCCGGACCCTGTTTCCGATTTCAAGAAAACAGACGACGAACTCGTTTTCTCCGACCTGGTCGTCGTTGAGACGAGGATCGCCAGGCTGGAAGCGGACCTGAAGCGGAACAGGAAGATCGACCCAAACGAATTTGCTTTGCTCGGCGAATGCCGGGCCATGCTGGACGGCGGCACGCCCCTGCGCAGGCGGTCTGAAATCGCCGGAGCGCAGGCTCTCAGGGGATTCACCTTCCTCTCCGCAAAACCCATGCTGGTGATCCTGAACAACCCGGATCATGACGACGAACTCCCCGGGGACTGGCCGGCCGGGGCCGGCGACCGGGCTGTCACGATACGCGGCAGGATCGAGCGCGAAATCGCGCAGATGTCCGAAGAAGACGCGGCGGATTTTCTGTCCGAGTTCAGGATCGTCGAGTCCGCCATGCTGCGTGTGATCCGGGAATCCTATACCCTTCTCGGACTGATTTCCTTCTTTACAGTGGGCCCGGACGAAGTGCGCGCCTGGACGATACGGCGGGACCTCCGTGCCGTGGATGCGGCCGAGGCTATTCATTCGGATATAAGGAAGGGCTTCATCCGTGCGGAAGTCGTCGCATACGACGACCTGATCGGGTCCGGATCGTATCAGGAGGCGCGGCGCAGGGGATTGGTACGGCTGGAGGGGAAAGAGTATATCATGAAGGACGGAGATATCGTGGATTTCAGGTTCAATGTATAGCTTGCGTTAAAAATGTGTAATTTGCGTTAAAAAAAATTTGATTTTCACCTTTTTTTTTTGTAAACTGGCTCTACTTCATCCGATTGAATCTGCCTGCAATAGAATTCAGGAAGGCCGGCAGGGTTGAGGAGAGTAAGTTTGATTCCTTCCGAGAAGGCATACCGGAAATACCGAAATCAGGGCAATGAAGAGTTCCTGTCGCCCGATCCCCGCATTCTATCAAACCACATTAGGGAGCAACTAACACCATAAAAGACAATCGTCCATGAACCAAAAAAGTGGGAAGGGACTATGACTCGCTACAGAAGGATTCTGCTCGCAGCTTCGGTTTTCATTTTGCTGAGCGCCGTGGTTTCAGCCCAGACAACGGGCAAGATCTCCGGTATCGTCACGGACGCAGCTGATGGAAGCCCCCTTATCGGAGCCAACGTCATGATCGACGGCACCAGCCTCGGTGCAGCCACGGATGCGGAAGGCACGTTTTTCATCATCAACGTGCCGCCGGGGACGTTCTCCGTCACCATCCGCATGATGGGTTACGAGTCCATGAAATACGAAAACGTGACGGTCAACGTCAACCGCACGTCGGAAATCAAGGCGCGGATGAAACAAACCGTTGTGGAAGGCCAGGTCGTTGTGGTCCAGGCTGATAAGCTGACCACGAAAAAGGACCAGACCGGCTCCATCCGCAACGTTTCGGCGGCTGAGATCGAACTGCTGCCGGTCGAGAGCAGCGGCGCCATCGTCAACATGCAGGCAGGCGTGGTGCAGGGCCATTTCCGCGGAGGCCGCAGCGGAGAGGTCTCCTATCTCATCGACGGCATCCAGGTCGACAACGCACTGAACCGCGGAAGGGCCGTGGATGTGGATGTGGACGCGATCCAGGACCTCGAGGTGATCACCGGGACGTTCAACGCGGAATACGGCCGCGCCATGAGCGGCGTTGTCAACATGATCACCAAGGACGGTTCCAACCGGCTCCACGGATCAGGAACCGCGTTCTGGGGCAATTATTACACCTGGCACAAAGTGAAGGTTGACAACAAGGAAAGGGACGTGTTCCCGGGCCTGAGCCTGTCCGACATCAACCGGAACCAGGATTACCAGTGTTCCCTCGAAGGCCCCATCATCAACGACCATCTGTTCTTCATGGTCAATGCCCGGTACCAGAAAAACCTGAACCACCTGGTCGGCGTCAGGAAATTCAACACGACCGACCTCAGCGACTTCCAGAATTACCCGGATCCCATGCTGTACTTCACCCAGGCCACGGGCGACAGCGCATACGTCCCGATGAACAACAACGAGATCTACAACATCACCGGGAAGCTGACCTGGAAGATGAAGAGCAAGAAGCTCTCCGCCATGTACGTGCTCAACGATGCGGAGTATCACGACTACAACCGCACCTATTATTTTGCGCCGGACGGAAGGGGCATCTCCTACCCCAGGTCCCACATGGGCATCCTGCAGTGGAACCACATGTTCTCAGGCAGGGCGTTCTACGAAGCCAAGGTTTCTTATCTCCACAACTACAACGGCTATTACCTGTACGAAGACCCGACGGATCCGGGCTATGTCCACGACAAATACCTGGCCAACAACAGCGAGACCGGGTTCTACACGGGCGGGCAGCACAAGGGCCACTACGTCGGCATCTCCGAGCGCCTGGACGGAAAACTCGATTTCACCTGGCAGGTCAACCGGCATCACGCACTTAAGATCGGCGGTCTCTACACCGCGCACCGGTTCGATTCCCAGTATTACAACATCATGAACAAATACCGGAATACGGATTTCGAGACCGACTATTACCTGCCGGAAATCCTCCCCGATACGACCATCTATGCGGATGCCTACTTCAAGGAGCCGGTTGAAATCGCCGCCTACATCCAGGACAAGATCGAATACGACGAAATGGTGATCAATTTCGGCATCCGGTACGAGTATTTCAATCCCGCCACGTCATACGCCACGCAGCTCCGCAATCCGGGCAACCTGCTCGCTTTCCCGGACAATCCGGAAAAAATGTCCACCTACCCGGACGCGGATGTCAAGGTGAGCGTCAGTCCGCGTTTCGGCCTGTCCTATCAACTGGCTCAGTCCGCCCTGCTGCGCTTCAGTTACGGGCATTTCACCCAATTCCCGGCCTTTTCCACCATGTACCAGAACGACAATTACATTCTCGGCACGACATCCTACGAGACCACGGTCGGGTTC
The DNA here is from genome assembly GCA_016931355.1 of bacterium. Taxonomy (GTDB): domain Bacteria; phylum Zhuqueibacterota; class QNDG01; order QNDG01; family JABMRT01; genus JAFGEX01. The sequence continues at coordinate 5,618 of JAFGEX010000179.1, read as the reverse complement.
CCCCAGGTTAAGCCTGAAAAGACCGTGAACTACGAGGTGGGATACTGGCAGAAGATCAACCCGTTCATGGACGTCGAGGTCGCCCTTTTCTACAAGGACATCTACGATCTCTCCACCGTGGTCGCCTACCAGACCTACAACAACGTGTGGTACGGCGTGTACAGCAACAAGGATTACGGCAACGTGCGCGGGCTCGAGCTGAAATACAACCTGATGTGGAACAAGCTCTACGTCGGAGCCAACTATACGCTTCAGTACACGAGGGGCAATGCGGATGATCCGCTCCTGTCCTTCAACCGCGCAGGCAACAGCCAGAGCCCGATCGCCAAGCTCATTCCCCTCGGATGGGATCAGCGTCATACGCTCAACGTGACGGTCGGCATGATGGCGCGCACCTACAGCGTATCCGCCACAGCCTATTACGGTTCCGGAGGCGTATACACCTGGTCCGCCATACCGGAAAACCGGCTTTACAGGGTCAACCTGTATCCGAACAACGCCTACAAACCGACCACCCTCACCGTGGATCTGCGCGCCCAGGTGGACCTGGTTGAAATCCGCGGCATCAAACTGCGGGCTGTGCTGCAGGGATACAACCTGCTGGACCGCCTGAACGAGTACGGCGTGAATGGAAACACGGGCCGGGCCAACCAGTCCATCATCCGGCCCGAGCAGATACTGGCCCACAAGTCGGATTTCGTGTCGTACAACGAGCGGATTTACAACCCGTCAGCCTACAGCACGCCGCGTTTCATCAAGGCAGGCCTCGAGTTCCGGTTTTAATCATGACTGCAGCAGCCAATCCAATGGAGAGGAAATTCCATGAATAACAGGAAAAGATTCTGGACGGTTCTGTGCCTGATCGCTTTGGCTTCGGCATCCCTGTGGGGCCAGGGCAAACCCTACGACGGGCCGACCGACGAAGCGGGAGATCCCAACCTGGAGCGCATGGGCAAGATGACCGGCAACCGGGTGATGATCACCTTCAAGAACAACACGGAACTCGGGGAATGGCCGCGCACGGACGTGTCCCGCTGGCCGAACAACAACATGGGGACCAAGCAGAACGACGGCGTGGGTCTGATCATCGGCGCGCGCGTATTCCTCAAGGATCTCACCACCCCGGTCACCGACACTCTGCAGCTTCAGAGCCTTTCCGCTCAGGGGCTTCTGGATACACTCTACTACTGCCAGACCAATTACCGCGAGGAGATGGACCTGGATCCCACGGGAACTATTGAATGGGGATTCCATCCCTGCGCCGGATATTCCAACATCAACGCAGAAACGCCGGCCATGAGCAATGATGAGAATTCCTGGCCCATTGCAGGCTGGCCTGCAAGGGGCTCCGAACTGAAATGGCCCGGCGAGTGGAACGGACGCTTCGGACGCGGTGTGATCGGTGCGGACCTGGAATGTTTCCAGGCTGCGAATGACGCACAGGACCAGGAATACCTGGGCGACGACGACGTGGTCAAATATTTCCCGAGGCCGGGGCATGTGATCGGGGATCTTCGTCCGGACATTTCCGTGCAGAAAGGCCTTCCGTGGGGAGGCCTGGGCCTGCGCGTCGAACTGAGGGGATTCCAGTGGGACAATGCCCATGCGCGCGACGCGATATTCTGGGAATACAACATCGCCAACCTGTCCGATTACGATCTTCCCCAGATGACTTTCGGCTACTGGGTGGACAACAACATCGGCGGGACAGGCGCGGGCGAGGACGGATATTTTGTCAAACCGCCCGTCAACTTATCCTATGCCTGGAGCCGCACCGGAAAAGGAACGGGCGGGATCGACTGCGGCATTCAGGGATTTGCGTTTCTCGAAAGCCCGGGCGTTCCCAATGACGTCCGCGACAATGACGTGGACGGGCTGCTGGATGAAAGAAGAGACAACGGCGCGGGCACATTGATCGGCCCCCTGGACGGCATCACCAACCTGACTGATTTCCTCCTTTTCTACGGCGTTCAGGAGGCGGACCTGAAGGAACACTGGTCCGGCGATGAAGACCAGGACTGGAACGACGGCATCGATGCGAACAACAACGGGAAATACGATTTTGATGAATATGCCGGAGACGATGTGGGAACGGACGGGGTCGGACCCGCAGACCTCAATTATACGGGTCCTGACGCGGACGGTTCGGAATGCAACCACAAGCCGGATTACAACCCGGGAATCGGGTCGGAGCCCAATTTCGCCATGACAGACATTTCGGAATCCGACATGCTGGGCCTCACAACGTTCCGCATGTTCCCCATACCGGCCCATACGCCCCCCTACACGAGCTGGTTCCGCAACGACCAATCCATGTGGGAGATCACCAGCTCGGATTCGTTCACCCTGTCCTCCGCCAACCTTTCGAATCTCGGCGAAATTTTTGCATCCGGCGTGTTCCCGCTTTACCAGGGGCAGATGGAACACATTTCGCTTGCTGAACTGCACTCCTATGAAGACCTGACAGGATTGAAATCCGCGGATCACCCGGCGCCTGCCCTGTTCACGCTCAAGAAAACCGTGCAGCTTATCTACGACAAGGATTACCGTTTCGCGCAACCGCCCATCATGCCGACCCTGACTGCCATCCCCGGAGACGGGATGGTGACCCTGATGTGGGACGACATTTCGGACAAGAGCACGCGGGAACCCCTGCTCAGCGGCGCGAACGATTTCGAAGGATACAAGATTTTCAGGGCGACGGACAAATTCCTGGCCGATCCGGAGATCATCACGGATGGGTACGGGACGCCCACCTTCAAGAAGCCCATTTTCCAGTGCGACAAGGTCGACGGCCTATCCGGTTTCACGAATTTCGCGCTCGTGAACGGCATGGGATACTATCTGGGCGCGGACAACGGGCTCACCCATTCGTTCGTGGACAGCACGGTGGAAAACGGCCGCACCTATTATTATGCGATCGTCGCGTATGATTACGGGATCACCCCGGAAAACATCAAGTCCGGCAACAATGACGAGATCGACGGCATTGCGCCTTCCGAAAACAACGCGGTCGTCGAACTCGACGAATCGGAAACCATCACCAAGATCGGCCGGAACGTGGCCATCGTGACCCCGGGCGTCAGGCCTGCGGGCACGGTGATAGACGGCAGCTTTACGATGCAGAACCATGAATGGCTCGCCGACAAGGGCGTGATCAATCCGGTGATGACCCTGCCGGAAGCCGTCAAGTCCGGACATACCTACAAAGTGAAATTTTCGACCTATACGCTTCCCAAGGCCGCGGACAGGACCAAGCCGGATGCCATCGCCGGTTATGAGGAACGGGGCAAGATCTTCACGGCGAACGGGATGTACGTATACGACGTGACAGGCGGAGAGGAAGTGCTGGTTCTGACGGACGCCACGGAATTGAACAGCGTGGGCGTCCCGGTTCCGGGAAACATCTACTCCGTGATGACGCAGGACAGGCGTTCGGACCGCACCTTCTACCATCTCCCGAACATCCTGCAGGAATCCGACATGTTCGACGGGCTCAGGCTCGAGGTGCGCATGGACTCCATGCTTGCGGCCTATGATCCGGTCCGTTCGGGATGGCTGACCGGAAACGCGCCCATTCACATCGCGGTGCCGACGACGACACTGCCCTATGCGCCATGGGATTATTTCATCGTATTTACGGGCGAAGGCGAGACCTACACGGACAACGTCAACAAGCTCCTGGTGACGGACGAGACCGGCTCCCGGCTTGACCGGAGCGAAGTCCTCTCCCAGATCCCGCTCCCGTTCAAGGTCGAGAACCGCTACTTCCCGCCGGATCCGGTGTCCGGGATGTACGAACGCATGCCTGTTGCTGTGCATGACAAGAATAAAAACGGCGTATTCGACATGCTGGGGGACCGGGTGGTCGTCGGCGTTCTTCCTCCCGAGAAGAAAAATTTCGCGACCGTGCTCTTCGTGTTCGATTTCCTGAACGCCTTGAATGAGAGCGAACTGCCCCAGGCCGGAGATGCATACAAGGTGACCTACATGCGGCCGTTCACGGAACAGGATTCCGTCCTGTTCACCGTGAATCTCAGCCAGACCATCGAAGCCGAACAGCTAAAGGCGGACATGGAGGACATCAAGGTGGTCCCTAATCCGTACGTGGCGACCAACATGATGGAACAGGCCGTTGCCAATACGCTGATCAATCAGGACCGCAGGATCGTTTTCACGCATATCCCCACCCAGTGCGTCATCAAGATATTCACGGTGGGGGGAATCCTGGTGGATGAAATCCATGCACCAGCGGACGGGCTTGCGAGCTACAGCGGCATGGGCGATTACAACACCGGCTCGATTCACTGGGATCTGAAGTCCAAGGAAGGGCTGGAAGTGGCGGCGGGTATGTATATCTACCATGTCAAGGATGAATTGACCGGCAAAGAGAAAATCGGCAAATTTGCCATCATCAAGTAAACAAGGAGCCCATTCATGAAAAAGCTTATCATCCTGTTCGTGATCGTCGGCTGCGCCGGGCTGATGGCTCAGGAGCCGTACCGGGTCGGCACGACTGCCGCCAATTTTCTCGAGGTCGGAGTCGGGGCGGCCGGCAATGCCATGGGCGATGCGAGCGTGGCTGTGACCAGCGATCTCATGTCCGTTTACTGGAACCCGGCCGGCCTGGCCTTCATGGATAGAAGCGAGGCCCATTTCATACAGCAGCCGTACATCGCGGACATCAACATGCAGTTTGCGGGCGTCGGCCTGGTGCTTCCCAATATCGCCACCCTCGCCATGGCCGTGACCCATATGGGATACGGCGACAACATGCCGGTCACCACACTGGAATATCCGGAGGGGACCGGGGAAAAATTCGGCGTGGACGATTATGCCTTCACCCTCTCCATCGGCCGCAAACTCGTGCAGTGGTTCTCGTTCGGCGTGTCCGGGAAATTCGTATCCTCGCAGATCTGGCATTGCAAGGCGAATGCCATGGCCGTGGATTTGGGGGCCGTTGTCAACACCAGTTTCTTCAGCTTCAGCGGGCAGCGGGAAGACGGCATGCGGATCGGCATGAGCATCTCCAATTACGGTACAAGTATGTCCTATGACGGCATCGACCTGCTCAGCTCCATCGACATCAGCCCGAACGAGGACGGCAACTATGCGGATGTTTCCGGAAAATTCAACCCCTCCGCCTGGGAACTGCCGCTCATCTTCAGGCTCGGAATCGGACTCCGCCACAGCTTCGGATCGCGCCATACCCTGGTGCTGGCTGTGGATGCGCTTCATCCGAACAACAACAGCGAATACCTGAATGCGGGCGCCGAATACTTGATGAAGCTGCCGGGAATGGGGAATTTCTTCCTGCGCGGCGGCTACAAGGGAATCGGCATGGCGGAAAGCATTTTCGGTCCGACGTTCGGAGCCGGCTTCGTGCTGACGCCCATGCCGTCCATTGCACTCAAGTTTGATTTTGCGTACCGGTCCATGACCCTGCTCGGGAACGCATATACCTACGGATTCGGAGTGATGTTTTAAGCTGAACGAGGGAGATTTCAACTTGAGGAGTACTTCATGAAAAAAGGATTGCTGTTTTTGATTTTGTTGGCCTGTTTCGTGGCCGGGTGCATCAAGCGGAATTCATCCGGCATCGATCCGGTCAAGTCGGC
>JAFGEX010000178.1 GCA_016931355.1 bacterium | reverse complement strand
TGAAACCGAAACGCTCCTCCACCATGCGGGGGACGATCCCGGACGCCTGCTCCCGTTCGAAAAATAAACCCAGGGCCTGCCGACCCGCCTCCATCCGTCTCTCCTCATGCTCCGGGGACAGGAAGCCCTCGCTCCTCCACGCGCGTTCGAATACCTGCAGCACATCTTCAAGCTGCACCGGATTGCCGAACACCTTCTGTTGATGGTAGAATTCAACGGCCTGATGGATTGCATTTCCGTAAATGACCGTATGATGCGGCAGTATCGGTACGTGCAGGATGTGGACATACTTGTATTTGAGCGGACAGGTCTGATAGTCGTCGATCTGCCTGTGGGAAAGGGTCAGCGGCGCATCCGGATCCATGGGGCCGATTTCCCTGATTCTCCCGTCCGGAGGAGGGGCGAAACGGCGTATCCGCTCCTGCGCATTGCTTCGGATCTCAACATCGCCTGCATGCGGCCTGTCCAGCGCCTCGAGGACAAACGGACTGATTTTCCATTTCCTCACCCCGCCGTGATCCGCGGAGTGCGTCAAATACAGTCTTTCCTTCGCGCGCGTCATGCCGACATAGAACAGCCGCCGCTCCTCCTGAAGAACGGAATCCCCGGAGGGAAGCACCTCCCGGTCCCTGATCAGGTCATCCGGCAGGCTGATCGCATCCCTCCTGCGGGTGACCGGAAATTTGTTGTGATTCAATCCGACCAGAAACACGACCGGCCATTCCAGGCCCTTGGCCTTGTGGAGGGTGGCGACCTGCACCGCATCATCCCCTGGATCAGCCTCCACGGTCGCCGGATTGTCCCCCGCCTCGATGAGCAGGTCCAGATGCCCGACGAAATGAAAAACCTTGTCATCCTTCGCAACCTGGGAGAAAGACCAGATCACATCGAAGAAACGGGCGATGTTCTGGATTTTGGCGTTGTTCTCCGCGGATGGCTGGGCGGTCAGCCGCTTCAGGTAATTGGAATCCACGAGGAAGCGGTAGAGCAGAACGCCTGTCGGATCCGTCCTGGAGCGTTCCAGGTAATGCCCGACGTCCGAGACGACCTTGGCCATTGTGGCCTTGCCGTCGCTTGAAAGCGCCCCGGACAGTTCCGCATCCATCCCGCACAGGATACGGTACAGGGACCTTTTCCGCCTGTATGCCAGGTTGAGGCATGCCTGGATGTCCGCCATGGATTTGAGCTCATAGATCTCGGAAGCGGCCAGATGGTACAGGCTGACCGAGTCGTCCGGGTCCGCAACAGTTCTGAGAAAGGACAACAGGAGCTTGACCTCCGGCCTCGAATACAGTCCGCGGTTCCCGGTGAAGCGCCACGGGATTTCCCTCATGTTCAGGGCCTGGAGAAAAGGGTCCGCACTGTTGTTGGAACGGACCAAAATGGCCATGTCCGAATACGCATGTTTGCCCGTGCCGACCAGGTCCGCGATGATGCCGGCCACACGGTCGCATTCCGTGGTCAGGGTGTCACATGAGAAATGCTCGACCGGCGGGCCTTCCCGTTTCGCGGAAACGAGGCGCTTGTCAATGCCCTCCCGAATCTCCAGGCGGTCCGGATTGTTGTGGGAGATGAGCCTGTAGGCCGTGTCCAGGATGACCTGGGTGGACCTGAAATTCTCAGTCAGGACCGCGATTTTGGCAGCCGGATACACCTGCCTGAAGCCCAGGATGTTGGAGATGGCTGCGCCCCTGAACTTGTAAATGGACTGGTCGTCATCCCCGACCACCGTGATGTTCGCGGAATCGCCTCCCAGGAAGCGGAGGAGCTGAAACTGGGCGTAATTGGTGTCCTGGAATTCGTCCGCGAGAATGTACCGCCAGCGTTTCCGGACACGCGCCAGGATGGACGGTTTTTCCCTGAACAGCCGCAGGACCAGGCTGACCTGGTCCCCGAAATCGACCTTGCCTGAGCGTGCCATTTTTTCCTGGTACTGCGCGTATGTGCCCGCAATCTCGGCCTGTTTCTCCGCTTCTTCAAGCAGGGCGGCGGCATCCGGGCCTGTCGCCTCTTTTTTCATCCTTTCGGCAAAGGCCAGATACTGCCGGGCCGTGACATCTTCGTCCTTGGCCCTGGAAATCACGTCGAGCACGGCCTGGATGTATCGTGTGGGATCCCCGAGCGGCCTGTACTGTTTCATGGGGAATTCGAAAAGGTGCTCCCTGAAAAAAATCGCCTGTTCCGGTTCCGAGAGGACCTGGAAGTCCGGATTCAGGCCGAGTTCCAGGGCGTATTCGCGGAGGATCCGGTCGCCCAGCGCATGAAACGTGGAAATGAACACGGAAGAAAATCCGTAGGGCAGGAGGACATCGACCCGTTCGCTCATCTCCTCCGCGGCCTTTTCCGTGAACGTGACCGCGAGAATCTCCTCGGGCCTCGCCATTTTGGACCGGATCAGATGGGCGATGCGTCGCGTGATGACCAGGGTTTTACCCGTGCCCGCGCCGGCGATCACCAGAAGCGGGCCTTCGCCGTGCTCGACAGCCGCCCGCTGGCCCGGGGTGAGCTCCTGTTCTGGCATATCAACCTTCAATGATTCCGGTCCCGGAGATGCATCCGGCGCCGGATATGGGGATGAGAAGATTGGTCAGGCTCATGCCTGCTGAAAAGAGGGGTGGAAAACGGAAAGCCTTCGCATTCCACGCCTCCGGCTGCGGAAAAAACGGTTGTCCACCTCCGGGAGGTCCATCCCTGTACGAAAAACACCTCCCGGAGGTGACTGGAGTGGATTAAAACTGCACCCTGGGCGCCTGCTGGGCTGGTTGATCCGCCTCAAAATAGGGCCTGGGCGAGAAATTGAACATCCCTGCGAAAAGGACCTGCGGGAATTTACGGATGGTGCGGTTGTATTCCTGCACTGCTTCCGTAAACAGCCGCCGTTCATTGGCAATCCGGTTTTCGGTGCCTGCCAGCTCATCCTGGAGGCGGATGAAATTTTCATTCGCCTTCAGGTTGGGATACTGTTCCACCACAACCATGAGCCGCTGCAGCGCGCCGGAAAGCCCGGCCTGGGCCTGCTGGAATCTGGCCATGTTTTCAGGCGTCAGATCCTCGGCTCTGAGCTGGGTGACGCCGCCGACCTTGGATCTGGCTTCGATGACGGCTTCCAGTGTCTCCCGTTCATGTTTGGCGTATCCCTTGACCGTTTCGACCAGATTGGGGATCAGGTCATAGCGTCTTTGATACACATTCTGGACCTGGGACCATTTCTGGTCCACGTTTTCCCTCAAATCCACCATGGAATTGTACATGTTTTTCATGTAAACGCCGATGATGAGCACGAGTACCACAAGCCCCGCACCGAAGAGACAACCTTTGCGCATGGAGACCTCCTGTTGTTATGTGTTGGCAATATGAAGTTTATCGACCATCCGGCTGAGCTTTTGAATCTCACGAATCATCCCTTCCACATTCTCAGCCATCTGCTCCCTGGAGACCTTGATCTCATGGCTCTGAATGGCATGCAGCATGGTGAACAGCCCCACATCCAGACCGAAGGAATCGCAGGTCGCTCTCAGGATGTCCTGCCGGAGGGGGGGCACTTCCATGCCCTGGAGATGAAGCAGCGCCTTGAAAATGGCGGTGAAGGAAATCAGGGAAAGGTTGATCAACTCGTAAAGCCGCTGCCTTTTCCCCCGGGTCAGAATGTACGCGGCTCTGAGCTGGATGAGCTTGCCCTTGAGCTCGCGCTCGCATTGCAGCCGGATGTCCTTTTTTTGGATGTCCAGGTTCTTGAGCACATCCTCGCCGTGAACGACGCGATAGGCCTGGCGCATATTGAGAAATTCCACAGGATAGCTGTCCAGAGAAGTTTGGATGTGTTCAGACGTGAGGAAAAACGGGACGGGGATCCCCTTTCTTTCCCAGGCGCCGATCCTCTTCTGTACTCCGGCGATCCGCCCGATGCCTTCGTCGGTCAGTACGACCAGGAAATTCAGATTCGATTTCCTGGGATTGAAATCCCGCGTCACGGCGCTTCCGTAAAGAATCACGGAAAGAATCTGGCCGTCGAACGCCTTTTTCAGCTCAGCGAGAAACCAGGCGCTCAGGGCTTCCGGATCCTTGGACCGGGTGAAATTCATATCTCCTCCATTCTCAAAATGGACGGCGGAAAAAAAACTC
>JAFGEX010000177.1 GCA_016931355.1 bacterium | reverse complement strand
CCCAGCTTCTCAAGCGACAGCTTCAGACAGCCCGCAAGATTGGCTTCCTCGAGGTCCGCATACACGGGCGCGCGCGAGAACAGCCTGTACCGGAGCCGTTCCAGCTGGGAATCATGGTACCCGTTCAACCGCTGGGCATCGGGTTTGGTGATTTCGGCCGAGTAAAAGACCAGGGTGTTGGCAAAATCAGCGAGCCTGGAGCCCTGCAGCCTTCCCCAGGACAATTCCTCCGAACGTTCCTTCTGCTTCCGGACCGCCTTTTCGATTTTTTTCCAGGCGTCTCCATAGGCCTTTTTCCATTCGGGATTGGAAAGGATGCGCTTGCGCAGCCCGGCTTCATCCAGCCGCTTGGCCTCCATGATCCAGCCGTCCAGAAGGCCCTGGTGCTCGCCGGTCCTGACCTTTTTGCTGTTCTCGAGCCCGAAGATCTGGTTCTCCGCGCGCCTGGCCTGTTCGGGGCCTCTGGCGGAAAAGGCGCGGAGGGTCCCGAGCCGCCGGTTGGTGAGTTCGAGACGCTGCGGATACGCCACATCGCGCTGATGCTCCAGCTGGGCCACGGTCATCAGCCTGTCTGTGGAACCGGGATGGCCGGAAACAAACACGAGTTCGTTTTCACCTGCGCCTGCTTCGCTCCATTTCAGAAAATGAGCGGAATGGACAGGCTCTCCGTTTTCATAGACCCGGAGGAAGGTGATATCCAGGTCATGCCGCGGAAACGTGAAATTGTCTGCATCCCCGCCGAAGAAGGCGGCCTGTTTTTCCGGAGCCATGACCAGACGCACGTCCGTATATTTCTTCGTCTGATAGAGCCAGTATTCGCCGCCCCGGTAAAGGCTCAGGACACTGGAAACGAATCCTGTGCTGTCCTGGCTTTCCTTTTCAATGCGCGTGATTTCCGCCTTCCTCGCCTCCAGAGCCTCCATTTCCTTCATGCCCGGGTGTATGGATGCCGCGATCCGCGCGGTGACGTTTTTCATGCCCACGAGCACATGGACTTCCATGTCCGGACAGGGGATTTCCTCATCCCTGGATCGGGCGAAAAAACCGTTCCTGACGAGATCCCTTTCAGGGGTCGAGAGCTTCTGGATCTGGCCGACCGCCACATGATGGTTGGTCAGAACCAGGCCGTCCGGACTGACGAAGGAACCGGATCCGCCGTCGAGCCGCACGGAGGACAGTCTCACATGCTCGAGCCATTCGGGAGTGGGGGTGAACCCGTATTTTTCCTGAATGGCGTCTACAGGCAGATTATCGAACGTCCACATCCCCTCGGCCGGGAATGCGGAGGTGTTGACAAAAAGGATGAAAATTAACAGGATGGATGACGGATGTATCCGGTGATGGATGGGATGCGATGTCCTTTTCATGATCGTTTCCTTATAGCGTTTCGATTTCCCGTGTTCATGGCGCGATGAACTGCCGTAGATGCGTCCCGCTCTGGATCAGGGCCGCTTTCCGGTTTTCCAGCGAGCCTTCGAACGCCCGGTCTTCCACTTCGATGCATACCGGGCCGTTGTATCCTGCATCTCCGAGGACGGAGATGTATTTTCCCCATTTGACATCTCCCAGGCCGGGCAGTTTGGGTGTGTGAAACTCCAGCGGCGTTGCGAGGATGCCGACCTCGTTCAGCCTGTGCCTGTCCACACGGCAGTCCTTGGCGTGCGCATGGAATATCCTCGGCGCGAATTCACGGATGGCTCTCAGATAATCGATGCCCTGCCAGACCAGATGCGACGGATCGAAGTTGAGTCCGAAATGTTCACTCGGGATTTCCGCGAACATGCGCCGCCACACGGCAGGGGAATGTGCCAGGTTCTTCCCGCCCGGCCATTCATCCCGCGTGAAGAACATGGGGCAGTTTTCGATGGCGATTTTCACACCCTGTTCTTCGGCGAATTGGATGATGGGCGGCCAGACCTGTTTGAACCTGGGCCAGTTTTCGTCCACGGTTTTCGTCCAGTCGCGGCCGATGAAGGTGTTGACCACGCCGATCCCGAGCAGCTTCGCGGCCTTGATCACTTCCTTGAGATGGTCGATGTACACCTGCGCTTCCTTGGCGTCCGGCACCAGCGGATTCGGATAATACCCGAGGCCGCTGATCTCAACGCCGGACTTTTTGACCTGGTCCTGGATTTTTGTCGCCTGATCCCGGCTGAGGCCTGTCACGTCGATGTGGGTGACTCCTGCATAGCGTCTCTCCGCCTTACCCTTGGGCCAGCACATGATTTCCACGCAGGAAAATCCGTTTTGGGACGCGAATTTCAAGACCTCGTCCAGGGAGAGGTCCGGCAATATGGCGCTGACGAATCCGAGTTTCATTTTTCACCTCCGTAAAATCAATGACGAATTAAGAATTACGAATTACGAATGAGAAAATGGTTTTTTCAGGGAAAGCGGAGGATATGAAAGCTTCCTGCTGCATATCCATCGCCCTTTCAGCAGTGAACAGGCTCATTTTTTGATTGAAACTCTACGCCGCAAGCAGCGGGACAAGCGCTCGCTGTCAGATTCAAACCTTCACCCATTTCCCGGTCTTGTGGCTTTTCAGGATCGCCTCGCAGAGCAGGATTTCCTGATGCCCCTCCTCGAATGTCGGGAAAGGCGGCCTGGCCCTGAGATTCCTCCTGGCGATGTAAGAATAGAAGGCCTTGAAGCTCTGCTTGAACGTGTCTCCGTATCCTTCATTATGGCCGCCCGGATAGGTGATGTAGGTGCGGGCGTCCTCGGACAGAAGGCCCGGGTCGCGGTGAAGCCTCTCGTTGGCCTTGTCGCGGTACCCGATCCAGATGTCGTTGGGCGTTTCGCTGTTCCAGTACATCGCAGCCTTGGACCCGGATATCTCATACCGCAGGCAGTTCTTGCGGCCCGCCGTGATCTGCGAAACCCAGAGTGTCCCCCTGGCGCCGTTGTCGAAGCGGAGCATCATGCCGCCCGCGTCCTCGGTCTTGATCTTGACGGATTCGGTACCCTTGATTTTCTGAACCTTGCCGGAGAAGGTCTCGACCTCTCCTTTGGGCCTTCTCCGCACGGGATGCACAGTCTGCAGATCCGCGCACAGGGATACGACCTTCGCCCCCGTGATGGTCTGAACGAGGTCCAGCCAATGCGTGCCGATGTCCGCGATGGCCCGCAGGGCCCCTCCCTCCCTGGCCAGCACCCGCCAGTTGTAATCCGTGGGATACAGCAGCCAGTCCTGGACATAGCTGCCGACAACTGAATAGACCCGGCCCAGTTCACCTGCCAGGACGCGCTTTTTCGCTTCGATGTTCAGGGGATAGAAGCGGAGATTGTAGTTCACGCAGGCCGCCCGCCCGCTTTTTTTCGCCAGTCTGACCAGGTCCCCGGACTCCCTGGAATTCATGGCCAGCGGTTTTTCGCAGAGCACATGCTTGCCCGCCCTGAGAAGGTCCCGCGTCATGGGATAATGGAGCTTGTTCGGCGTGGTCACATGCACGACCTTCACGCTTTCATCTTCCAGAATTTCCCTGAAGGACCGGTAGGCTTTCGGAAGGCCGAGGTTTTTGGCCGCGCGCTCGGATTCTTCCCGGGAAACGCCGAGAATGCCTGCGATGGGAATGCCGAGGCGCCTGAGCCCTTCCGTGTGGGCCGGTCCCATGAACCCGGCACCCACAATGGCAGCTTTCAAGTGATGCATGTCTTGCTCCTTTCTATGGATAAAGGTAGACTGAAAGACTCTCTCATTTTCAGTGGTTTGCCAGTCATGAAAACCGGCGGATTTTCCGGCAATTATGACTGAGCGATGGGCCGCTCCCTCCTGCGGTTTTTATCCGCCGGTGATTCGGACGGGAAATGTGCATACAGACGGATTGAAGCTCCCCGGCAGCTCGCGGCAGGGAATCTTCGATCTGCAGGGAGAAATTTGTTTGTATTCGCTCGCTTACCCCGGGCCAAAGCCCGGGGCAGGCCCTGCGGCAGGCCGCGGGAAATGCGCTCGCTGTCCGATTCAGGATCGTCATCCTCAGGGCACTCTTCGTCCGAAGGATCCGGGTAGGGGCCGGCCGCAGATCCGCACGGGATCCGATCAATAACCCTGATCCGGCTGCCCGGCCGGGATGTCCGATCCCCCGGTGCCGAAACGCTTTTTGGCCTCCTCGAGTATGGCCTGCGTGGCAGTTGCTCCTGCGCGCGTCGCTCCAAGCGCTTTCACCAGGAGCAGGTCATCCAGCGTCCGGATTCCGCCAGCCGCCTTGACCTGAACAGCCGGGGAACAGTGCCTGCGCATCAATTTCAGGTCTTCGGCCGTGGCCCCCTTGTACGAATACTTGCCGTCCGCACCGCGCACGAATCCGTATCCGGTGGATGTCTTGACGAATTCCACGCCGAGATTGCTGCAGATCTCGCAGAGTTTGACCTTGAGCCCGTCGTCTGCCAGAAAATCGTTTTCAAATATGACCTTGAGTATCGCATGGTGTTTGTGACAGGCCTCGAGCACGGCCCTGATCTCATCCTCGATGTAATCCCAATCCTTCCCCAGCACCTTGCCGATGTTCACCACCATGTCGATTTCCGTTGCGCCGTCCCTGCAGGCCTGTTCGGTCTCGAAAACCTTGACTTTCACGCAGGAATTGCCGTGCGGAAAACCGATGACCGTGCAGACGAGCACATCCGAACCCTTGAGCCATGCGGCAGCAGCCTTGACCGCATACGGCTTGATGCACACGGAGGCGGTATGGTATTTCCTGGCCAGTTCGCATCCGGCCTTGAGGTCCTCGTCCGTCATGGTCGGATGGAGCAGGGAGTGGTCGATCATCTTGGCCAGTTCGGTGATTTTGTCCATGGAGGCTCCTTACATGAATGTGGTTTTTAAGATCGAAAATACACGGCCGGGTGGAGATCACACAGATCCGGCGCGGTTTTCCTCCGTGCAGGATGGATGAAACGAACAGGTTGGTGCCCGGAACCGCCCGCTTCATTTCGATCTTCTCGATCTGCGCAGGGCGTGTATCTCGTCCGCGATTTTTTTGTCTCCGATGCGTTTTCCCTTCATGTGCTTGTCCGCCATACGCATCAGTTCGTCCCAGCGTTTTTGCCGCTCGATGTACATGCGGGAGGCTTCCCGGATCAATTCGGAACGCGAGCGGAATTCGTTTCTGGCCACGCGATCGATTTGATTCAGAAGCCTCTTGTCGAATGAGATATTGACGGTGGCTGTGGGCATGGGGAACTCCTTCCGTTGTCAGGAAAACGTACATACAAAAATTGTATATGTCAAGTCAAAAGGATGCGGTAAAATTGCGGGAAAATGAAGAAGGTAACCTTCTCGGAGAAGGTTACCTTCTTTTTGGTTCACAAAAAATGGCCGATCGCTCGACCTGTGAGACTGCAAACCATTACTCAACAACAAGAACAGGCTCATCCCATGAGCACTTCCACCCAGTTGCTGTCCTTCATCCTGGAGACGGGAATCAAAGGGCCCTCCAGTTTTTCGCCGTTCAGAATGACGCTTTTTATTCCTTTCTGCACTCCATCCGGATTTTCAATTTGGATGTCGAGCGATTTTCCCCTGAACCGGCGCCCGATCGAAAACGATTTCCATCCGGACGGGATGCACGGATCGATACGCAGGCCCTCCACTTCCGGTTTGACGCCCAGGATGTACTGCGTGATCGCCCAGTACGTCCAGGACGCGGATCCGGACAGCCAGGGGATGCGGGAAGCGCCGTGTTTGGGGCTGTCTTTTGAGTGCGTGGACTGGCAGAGCACATACGGCTCGATTTCCCGGATGTCCGCTTTTTTATTATAGGCTGCGGGCAAATAGGTACGCAGGTATTCATACGCCCGGTCCCCGTGGCCGAGAATGGCTTCGGCCATCACGGCCCAGCCCTGGGTGTGGATGAAAATCCCCGCATTCTCCTTGGTCCCGGGATTCATGAGCATAGCGCGCACGATATGGAAATCCGTTGCCGTATAGGGGGGATCGCAGAGCGCGAGCCCGTACGGGGTGGCAAGCCTTTCCCCAACCTTGCGCATGCAGGTTTCTGCCTGTTCCGGACCGGCTGCTCCGGAGATGACTGCCCAGGCCTGGGGATTGAGATAAATTTGTCCTTCGGCGGACTGGCTGGATCCGAATTTCATGCCGTCATAGCGGTAGCCGCGCATGAACCATTCGCCGTCCCAGGCATGCTTCTGAATGGCTTCGTCGAGCCTGCCGAGAATCTCTTCCGCCCAGGCTGCCTCATCCGGCCTTCCGAGCAGGTTTGCGATCTCCATGTATGTTTTCAGCGCGTAACGGAGCTGCATGGCCACGAACACGGATTCGCCGTTGTGTCCGAAGCGCAGGCAGTCGTTCCAATCCGCGCGCAGGCCGCAGGGCAGTCCGTGGGATCC
Source organism: bacterium (assembly GCA_016931355.1). Taxonomy (GTDB): domain Bacteria; phylum Zhuqueibacterota; class QNDG01; order QNDG01; family JABMRT01; genus JAFGEX01. The sequence continues at coordinate 3,083 of JAFGEX010000177.1, read as the reverse complement.
GGACCTGTCCAGGCTGAATTGAATGGCCCGTTTCATGTGGCTGAAAACCGTATCTTCTCCCTTGTCAGAATAGGGGAGGATCTTGTCGTAGAAGGAAATGTCCCCGGTCTCATTGACATAAGCCGGAATGGCGTTGAAAAGCCAGAGGGAGTCGTCCGAGCGGTACTCCTCTTCCTTCGGGGCAGGCTCCTCTCCGGGCTTGTGCCCGAACGGCATGACGCAGGGCATGGCTCCGCCTGTGGATACCTGGCCTGTGATCATGAGCTCGAGACGTTTTCCGGCCTCCTCCGGTATGGCGTGCATGACTCCGAGAAAATCCTGTACGGTGTCCCTGAAGCCGAGGCCGTCGCGGTCTATGCCGGAGTAGATCAGGCTTGCTGCGCGCGACCAGGCGTAGGTGATCAGGCAGTTGTATATGCCCCAGGTGTTGATCGTGGCGTTGAGCTCCGGATCCGGCGTTTTCGCGGAAAATCCCTCGAGTTTGGAATGCCAATGCGCCTTCAGTTTCTTGAGTTCCTCGTCAGCCCTGGCGATGTCCGAGAATTCTTCTACGGCTCGTTTTCCCTCCTCTTCAGCCTGCCCGATGCCTGCCAGCACCAGGAATTCCCTTGTTTCGCCCGGATTCAGGGTGAATTTGACCTGAAGGGATCCGCAGGGATTGTCGCCGTATCCGAGGCTGCCTGAGCATTTTCCCTTTTCGACCGCGATGGGATTGGCATACGTCCTGTAAGGACCGAGAAAAGCCTCCCGGTCCGTGTCAAATCCGCAGACCTTTGCGCCCGCGATGGCCTGGAAGGTATGGCGGCCCTGGTCCTTTTCCTTGAAATTTTCCGGCATTTCGGGTAGGTGCACATTGGTGCCGTGGTCGATGATCCCTTCCTTCACTTTCATCAGGGCCGTGTACTGGACATACTGGATGTTCAGCAGATCGTCGATGGCGCTCCAGTTGCCTGCATACTCCAGGTAGGTGAATGCGGACAGCGTTTTTTTCTTCCGCGTGGCATTCGTCACCCGGACTTTCCAGATCTCGAAAGCCCTGCCGAGCGGGACGAAGTACGTGACTTCGGACTCGATGCCCCGGTATTTCGAGGCAATAGCCGTGTATGCAGTGCCGTGCCTGCACACGGACTCGAATTTGTCCAGAGGTTTGCCTACCGGCTGCCAGGATGCGGACCAGAAATCCCTGGATTCATGATCGTGGAAGTAGATGTACCGGCCCGGCTGGTCCATGGGGATGGAGTTGAAGCGGAAGCGGATGAAGCGTCCGAGCCCGCCGGACTTGTAGAATCCGTATCCGCCCGCGTTGTTCGTGATGATCGCGCCGTACTCCGTGGACCCAAGGTAATTGCTCCAGGCTTTCGGCGTGTCGGGCCGGGTGATCACATATTCCCTGTTTTTCTCGTCGAAGCGGCCGTATTGCATGAGAACCTCAATTCATTGTCGATGGACGATTGACGATTGTCGATTGACGATGAAAGAATCGATATTCAATCTGCCTGCATCATCTTGATGCGCTTATTTTTATTAAGAGTGGATTTGGCATAACGTTCGTATCTTTTCTTGATAACCCGATTGAAATCGGGGATCCATTCATTCTTTTTAAGAGAATGTAAGATATCCCTTTCCGCCGATTTGATTGCGATGATTTTTTTCATGTGGAAATCGCTCTCAATTCATTGTCCATGGACGATTGATGATCTGATCGTCTGCATCAAATTAACGGTTAAAAAGGTAATTGCAAGCAGATTCTAAAGCATGATTCATCACTGTTTTTTCTTTTTAGTGATTTTTTGATTTGGCCGTTTGAACGCTGCGGTAAAAAATTGCGATTAATTCGTCGTTCTGTGAAAGGATATTCTCAATCGCCGTTTCCCTGGAAACCATTCCGGATTGCACGATGATTTTCAACCCGATTTGGGTTTCACGCAATTCTTTTAGAACAATACCCAGCTTGTGAATGAAATCCTTCTGCGATTCGGCGCTCTGGGCTTCTCCGTAATTCAATGCGGATGATATCCCGCTCCGGACTATTTGATCGGACAGGTAAATCCCGGCACGCGTCGCAGGAAGCTTTTCCGAAAGATGTATAATCTCAACCGCGAAGCTGATCAGCCGTTTTTCCAACTCAACACGGTTAGTCGGCATCGCATCTATTTCAGATTTATTAAATTATTTTGTCAATCGTAAATCGTCAATCTTCAATCGTCAATGTCTTATTCCCCCGCATCCTTCCGCCTCTTCCTCAACTCCGACGTGATCTCTTCGACCTTTTTGTCGTTGAGCGGATAGAGCCCGAGGAGGATGATGGCAAGCACGCCGAGGGCTGCCGGGATCAGGCTGAACAGAAGGACAAGCCCCTTCAGGCTGTCGGCTGTCTGCTCCTGATTCGCGGCGAATCCGACCTGGGACATCAGGGTCAGGGCCACGAACGCCCCGAATGCCCAGCCGAATTTCTGCGACATGGTCGAGGCGGAGAACACAAGGCCCGTGGCCCTTCGGCCGCGCTTCCATTCCGCATAGTCGGCAGTGTCCGCGTACATGGCCCAGAGCAGAACGGAAAGCGGACCGCCGGTCACGGATCCGGTGATCTGGAACAGGAAGATCAGCGCGAGCTGTTTCGCGCTCAGGAAATAGAAGGCGGCCGTGCTGGCGATCGCGATGACGAACAGGATGAAGAAGGCTTTTTTCTTCCCCACTTTCCTGGCAAACCAGCTCACGATCAGCACGCCGATCAGAGAGGAGATCTGCCCGATGGTGTTGAACGCGGAAACGAGTGTCTCGAAAGGATAGGCTTTGGGGTTCATGAGCGGCAGGGAAAGGGTCTGCGTGCCGATCACGTACTTGAAATAATGCGCGGTCACGCTGCTGCGCACGGCCACGAACAGGATGAACGTGATGGTCGTTGCCAGGAGTATCAGCCACGGCTTGTTGGTCACCAGCTCATACAGGTCCTTTTTGATTGATGATTTTTGTCCCTTGGGCGGCTGAACGCGTTCCCTTGTGCCGCGGAATGCGATCAGGAAAAAGATGACCGCTGCGATTCCGTAAACGATGAAGGACATCTGCCAGCCCTTGGGCTCGTT
>JAFGEX010000014.1 GCA_016931355.1 bacterium | reverse complement strand
TGAGCCAGTCCTGCTGCCCCGCCGCGAAGGTGGCGATGCCCACCACGGCGCCGGGGTTGTAAACGCGGGTCCCCTGCATCCAGCCTTCCGACGAGAATGCACGGCCGGTCAGGGACAGGAAGAGCCTGTCCTTGATCACGGGAGTCTGGATGCTCGCCTCCAGATTGCGGATGGAGACCGGATTGACTTTTTCGATGTGAAGGAACGGATTCTTGTTCCCGCTGGCGTAATCACCCGTGTAGCCGGTCACGGAACCGCTGAACCGTTCGAATTCCTCCTTGGTCGTGATGTTGACGATGCCGGACATGGCCTGGCCGTATTCCGCATTGAAGGCGCCGCTGATCACCTGCAGTTCCTGCACCATGTTCTTGTTGACTTCGACGACGGTTCCGCCGTCGTACACGTCCGTGACCGGAACGCCGTCTATCCAGAAGCTGACCTCCCCGCTCCGGCCGCCCCGCACGTGCAGCCCTCCCCCCGCATCCTTGACCAGTCCGGCCTGCAGCTCAATGGCATCCGAAACCTCCGCGACCGGCAGCGCCGCGATCTGGTCCGCACCGATGACAGCCGTCGTGGCGGTGAGGTCCTTAACCACCACGGGCCGCTCCGCGATGACGGTCACCGTCTCCCCGGTCTCCACTACCGTCTGGTCGAGGATGATGTCCTGCGTGGTGGTCAGATCCACGGACACGATCACGTTTTCGTAGCGCATGACGCGGTACCCCATCATGTTCGCCCTGAGCGCATAGGATCCCGGGGGCACGTTCAGGATAATGTAATTCCCGCCGTCATCTGTGGCTGCTCCGAGAACCGTGCCCTCGATCATCACGTTCACGCCGACGAGGGGTTCGCCGCCGGAACGGTCCGTCACCCGGCCGGTGACCTTGCCCGTGTTGCCTGCGAAAGCCGCGGCAGCTGCGGCCAGGAATACGATGCGGGACAAAACACGCCAGTGCTTCATGATCGCGCTCCGTTCAATGATTGGGATGCTCCCTGCCTGCTCCCGCCGCATGACTGACGGATGACCAGCCGGGTTTCAAATCCCCGGTGCAGAACCGGAAGATCAGGATCCCCGATTCTCTGAATGAGGCGGTGCACGGCCGTTTCGCCCATTTCGGAAAGGGGCTGATGCATGGTGGTGAGACCCAGGTACTCGGCCAGTTCGATGTCGTCGAAACCCACGATCGCCATGTCATCCGGGATGCCGAGCCCGGCCTCGCGGATCGCCTGAACCGCTCCGGCGGCCTGTATGTCCGAGGAAATGAAGATGCCGGTCGGCCGGTTCTTCTTCAGAGCCAGCAGGCGCTTCATGGCCTCGTATCCGGCCTCCCGGTTGAAACCGTCCTTTTCGGATACTGTGTCACTGATGATCAGACTGCCGGGATCCCAGGGAATATGATGGGCCGCGAGGGCCTTGCGGAATCCGATGAGCCGGGAATGCGCGGGCGGGCTGGACAACCGCGCATCGATCATGCCGATGCGGCTGTGCCCCATGGCGATGAGATAGGAGGCTGCCTCAAAGGCGCCCTGTTCGTTCTCCACGAAAAACGAGTCCAGCTTCTGATGCATGCCGTCGGCCAGCACCACCGGCAGGCCGGACCTGCGGAACAGCTGCGCCACCGCATCCGGGATCTGCAGCGAGAGGACCAGCACGCCGTCCACGCGCCTCTCCTTGAGTATTCTCCGGAGGCAGGGGCCGGTCCTGCCGGACTGGAGGATGCTGTAGAGGACGAGGTCATACCCGTGCTGCGAGATTTCCCGCTGGATGGCCTTGAGCAGCTCGATGTAGAAGTAGCCCGTGAACACCGGCAGCAGGATCGCGATCAGGCCGGTTTTCTGCAGGGCCAGCGCCCGGGCCAGGGCATGAGGCCTGTATTTGAGTTCACGTACGGCTTTCCGGATACGGGCCTTTGTCTCCGGCCTGATCTTCGTACTGTTGTTCATGGCCCTGGAAACAGTCCCGATCCCAACGCCCGCATGCCTTGCCACATCATAAATGGTCACAGCCATGTGGTGCCCTGCCTTCCAATGGAAGCCCTTCCACGGCAGTTTACAAAAAGCAAGCCTTTTTGTCAAGGATTTTCTGTTCTGCCGCAAACGGCCTTCGATTTCATCCAATTCGGTATGGCATATCCCGCAAGCCGCAACCCGTATGAGCACTTCCCCGGTGCCCGGAACCGTTATTTGTGTCTCCATGAGTTCCAGAGGCCTGGAATCCGGATCCAGTTTCTGGATCCGCCTGAGGAACAGGGCTTTCATCACGCCTCATTTAAAATATAAAAGATGCATTGAAAAGCCAGCCGCCGGCCTGCGCGGACAACACCCGCCAGAACCAAAAATTTTAATTTCACTTCAGATCATTTCACATCTGATCAGACAACGATCCCCCCAAGGCTTCGGGCGTCACCCGGGTAGGATATCACAAAAGACAGATTCAATCAAGCGGCAACCGGGGGAATATGAATGGACCTCGCGCGGACCAATAAAAAAGCCGGGCGGTCGGGACCGTCCGGCTCCAGAGTTTCAACATTGGACCATCTGGTGATTTACATGTTACTCATACACATGACCCTTCTTCAAAGGACTTCGGGCATCACATCGTCCACGTCTTCATCATTGTTCCATCGCATCCTTGAGGCTGTCCAGCGTATTCGGATTCATATCGATCCCCATCTGGCTGAGTTTTCCCAAATCCACGGAGCCGACGATGTTCACAAAAGAGGCTTCGCTGCCGGGCTCGACGGACATGATGAACAGGCCCATGGGTCTCTTGTGACGTTTGTCGTATTTGACGCTCACATTGGTCATCTCGCGCCCTTTGCGGACCCTCACGATGTTCTTCCAGTTCTCCCGGTTGAGCTTCTGCTCCATCTTTTCCATGACGGGCCGCAGCTTCAGGGTCATCATGGAGTCGATATTGAAGGTTTTCACGCGTATGGAGAGGAAGCCCTCGAGCTCCTTGCCGATCTCGGCATGCTTCTCCCCGCTGAACATGGACGCCATGCCGCCGAGCAATTCCGGCCCGATGTCCACTTCCGTGACCTCGGCGGCATCCGGCGGCACCGGGATCTCATCCAGGTTCACGAATCCCGGATGGTTGATGATATTGGGATCCTGTGCAAATCCTGTGACGGCCAGCATTGCCATTGCCAGCCCCGCTAAAAAATTGGATTTCCGTTTCATATGCGACCTCCTTTGAAAAAAGGAACTGTTTTTTTGATGGTGTTCTTCAATGTTTCGGGCAAATCCTGTATGACCACATCCTTGACCGCTTTTTCCTGGGCCTGATTCAGCTTTTTTGAAACATAGAGAAGCGTCCATTCCGCCTGGGCCTTTGATTTTTCAAGATCCTGGGAATCAACCGTCTCCTGCAGAGCGAGTTCACTGCCGGTATCCTGCATTTCCATCTTGGGGATGAGCCAGAAGAGAAGGGCGGCGGCCAGGACACCGGCGAATGCATACGCGGGTTTCCGGAAGGCCGGCTGCAGGACCGCCTGTGTTATCCGCTTGAACCAGGACCTGCGTTCGGGTTTTGTCATGCGTAATATGCTTTGAATAACCGCATCCGGGCAGGGAACTTTTTTCAGATTCCTCAGGCCCTGTATCAGGGACTGTTCCTCCGCCAGCATCATCCGGCAGGATTTGCAGCTTTCCAGATGCCGGTCCAGCTGTTCCTTCTCTGGCTGCTTTAGTTCGTTCTCAAGCAAAAGATCCATCCACTCGCGCGCTTGTTCACATTCTGTACGCATGCTGGGCCTCCCCTACCCGGTCCGGATACCGGGATTTCAACTCCGCATGGAGAAGCTTTCTCCCCCTGTGAAGGGTGACTTTGACGGTATTGAGGTTTTCATTCATGATATCGCTGATCGTATCGAGTTTAAGATCCTGGAAATAGTGCATCAACAGAACGCATCTGGTTTTCTCCGGCAGCCGGGCCAGTGCCTCCAGAATCTCCTTCTGCATCTCCCGGAATTCCATGTATCCCTCCGGATCTGCATCGTGAAACCCCGGATTCTGGACAAAAACCGCCTGGTTCCCTTCTTCTGAGGGGCCGGATCTGAGGGACTTGTTCCTCCTGATCTGATCGATGCACAGGTTGTGCGCCACCCGCATGATCCAGGCCTTCGTTTTATTTTTGTCTATCTTGTCCATGTTTTGCCAGAGTTTCACGAATACATCCTGCGTAATGTCTTCGGCATCCTGCCGGTTCCGGACCAGGTACGTCGCGTAGCTGAAAACCGCATTTTTATGCGTTTGCACAAACTTTTTAAAGGTTCCGTGATCCATCACTCATCCAATGGACGGATTTTATCAAAAAAGGTTACATGAAAAATGCGGAAAGACCGGTCGGAGGGATGAACCTCTCAGGCACCGGGTTGGTATGCCGCCCGCCGCAAGGGCGGCCGGGAGAAAAGACTCCGCACGGCCGGATCCCGGTAATGGACCCGTCCGGTCGGGGGTTCGGCCGATGCTTCATCTGTGTCCGTTTGTGCTTCCGTGGCCGGCGCGGTTGTATTCCATGTCGAACCACATGGCAAAGAGCAGGAGTTGCAGGCCCGTGACGGTCAGGAACATTGCAAAAAGCGCACTCAGGGGGGTCACATCTCCGATGAACAGCCAGTAAATAAAAAGGTAGAATCCCAACAGCAGGCCGGGGAAAAAAAGCAGGGCTCCGAAAAAGTAGAAAAAAACAAGGGGATGAAAATCCCGGACCACATATTTTTCCTTCATACGCCAGATAAAACGCTTCAGGAGAAGCCAGGACAACCTGGGGATCAGGACCGGGATCCGGATTCCGGATTTTTCTCCCCTACCGTAAACCGGAGTGACGGGTACATCCACAACCTTGAAATTGAAGACATTGAGACGAACGAGGAGGTCGTTCGGCTGACCATAATCCCTGTACATCTCCTTCCATGGGATGGTCTTGAGGGCGCGGCTGCCGATGGCCGTGTAACCGCATTGCGAATCCGCGACATGCCAGTAGCCGGACGCGATTTTCGTCAACATGGAGAGAACGGCGTTTCCCAGATACCGGATTTTGGGGATCTTTTCAAAGGCCTCTCCGGTGAAAAGCCGGTTGCCCTTGCAGTAATCCGCATCCCCTCTTGCGACCGGCCCGATCAGGGACGGCAGGTCCTCCGGATCCATCTGCCCGTCTCCGGCCATCACAGCCGCGATATCCGAATTCCGCCTGGCCGCCCACTCGTACCCGCTGGCAAGGGCGCCGCCCACTCCCCTGTTGCCTTCGTGCCGGATCAGCACGATGCGGCGGTCCCTGCGCGCCCGCCGTTTCACAACGCGTGCCGTTCCGTCCACGCTTGCGTCATCCACCACGACCACATGATCCACGAAACGCGGCATCGTGTCCAGGACGCGGCCGATCAGCCTTTCTTCATTGAAAGCAGGCACGATCACGGTCACGGATTTTCCGTGAAACATGGAAAGACCCCTTCGGTCAAAGGCCCACAGCCGGATTTTTTTGAAAGAGGCGCCACCGGCCGCTGGACCGGCTTTGATGGTGGCTTGAAAAATAGGGTTTCTGATTTTCAGGAATGCCGCCCCGCACCAGAATGTAATCCAATTCCCTGAATTGTCCCCTGTACCGGTCACCCTCGGCCAGGCCCTCGAATCCGACCGGGAAGCGGAGGAGCGCCGGTTTCGGCCGGATCGCATATACCGTGTTCCGGATATCCAGGGTCCGGGGCGCCAGCAGACCCTGCTTCCAGACGATGTAGTAATTCGCGAAATGCTTGTAAACGGGTTTGCCGCGGAATCCGCTGTCGTAAATCAGACCGGCCAGGGCGCGGCCCTTCTCCGCCTCCGGAAAAAGATCCGGCGTGAGGTCTTTGCTGTCCGCCTTGAAATCCATGAAGTAACCGAACCAGAGAAGCCCATAAACCACGCAAGCCGCAACAGCAGCCGGAACCCGGACACGCCCCATCCGGCCGGAACCGGAGAGGCTGAAAAACGCGACAAGGCCCAGACATAAAAACACGCTGAACCGGAAGTAGGAATGATAGAAATTTTTCGTCTGCGGCAGCAGAACAATGGCCAGGCCGGTGATGAGAATGAAAACCAGCAGGAAAAACGCCGGCTGCCTGATCCGTTGCCAATCCGTCCGAAGGGTGAAAGCCAGGCCGAACAGGAAGGCCAGTCCGAAAAAGAGGAAAAAACCGAAGCGGTTGAACAGATGAGAAAAATCTTTCTGTCCGGAAAAGAAAAGGACCGCGGATCCGGCAGCCAGGAGGAAAACCAGAATCCATACAGCCGGCCGCCTGATTCGTTTCCAGACGGTTGAAAACGGCGTTGCCGAACGGGTGCACACGGCTGTCAGGAACAGGGCCAGGGCGAACAATACGGCGATCCAATACCCCTTCCTGCCGGGATACAGGAAGGATTGATCCCATAGATAGAAATCCTTCCGCTGCCACAATCCGTGGAGAAATTCCCGGTTGAAATATCCGAACATCTCTTTCATCCGGCTTTCATCGTGCAACTCCGTTTCCCTGAAAAAGAGTATCCATTGGGCCAACAGCAGGTACCCGGGGAGAAGCCCCAGCCCCTTCCGGAAGAGTTCTTTCGGCCTTCCCCATCCGAGCACCAGCGTCATCACGGAAAGAACGGCCAGCGTGAATCCGAACACGACCAGATGCGTGGAATAGAGAATGCAGAGCAGCGCTGCAAGAGCCGCCGGCCACAGCCAGCCCTTCCGGTTCAGATGACGGTAGAACACCGCAAGGATGAGAAAGACAAAGGGAAGGGATGCGGCGAATCCCATGAATCCGTACATCAGGCTGTAATTATAGATATACAGAAAGGCGAAAAGGGAATACCAGGGATCTCCGCCCAGACTCCGGATCAGGGCCCAGACGGAAAGCGGGAGCAGGATGATGTAGAACAACATGAAGACCTTATGGCCCGCCATGACGGAAGCGAATACAGGCTGCGCGCAGAACAGGGTGTAAAAGAAGTTCGGCTGCCCGAAAAAACGGTCCAGAAAATAGTAATCCCCGTAGAGATGGCCGGGTTCCTGTAAACACTGGTACTGGGTGGAAAAAGCCAGATGGATGGGGAGGTCGACGAACGGGAAAAACCGGGCGCTGAGGATGATGCCGGCATGCAGCAGGATCAGGGCAATAAAAACAATCCAGAAAAGGGTCCCGCCGGCGCGGGTGTCGCGCTGTTCCAACGGTTTTGTAAAAGATGCCATTCGATGCTCCATGTTGTTGCGGTTGAAAGAGGTCTCAGCACGGTACCAGGTCAACCCGGCCCCGGTCGAGGTCCCATAGCGCCACGGTACGCCTGCCGGTGAGGTACCCGCAGCACTCGCCGGGATTGATGATCAGGGTTTTTCCCTGCCTGATTTCCGGAACATGGGTATGGCCGTAAATGATGGCTTGAAAATCACCGCAGCCGGCCAGATTTTCCAGCAAGTCCGGTTCATGCAGGAGAAGAATGGACCGGCCGGCCGCCGTGATCCGGTGGGGCGGCCTGAAAATACGGTCCGGAAATGCCTTGGCCAGGCCGATCTTTTCGCCGTCGTTGTTTCCGAAAACCAATACCAGATTCATCCGGAGGTGCTGGAGTGCCGTGGAGACGAAAGGCGAGACCAGGTCCCCTGCGTGCAGCACCAGGGAAACCCCGGCGTCGTTGAAGACGGATACGGCCTTGGCGATTGCAGCCAGATGGTCATGGCTGTCCGACATGATCCCGATTTTCAAGATCCTGGACTCCGGACTTTCGAAGTGAGGTTCGGATGAAAAAGCGCACCGCCCGCTGGGTCAAGAAGGGGACCGGCCTGCATTTTTTACGGAACGTCCATCAGACCCGCTTGTAGGCCCGGTGTCCGATGTCCCTGCGGTAATAGGCGCCGTCGAATGTGATTCTGCCCATGGCGCCGTAAACGCGGTCAAGCGCCTCAGACAGGGTTTCGCCGGTCGATGTGACGCCGAGCACACGGCCCCCGGAGGTTACGATTTTCCCGCCCGACAGCTTGGTCCCGGCATGAAAAATCCAGACGTCACGCGGCACCTGGTCCAATCCGCGGATGATCTTGCCTTTCCGGTACCGGCCCGGATATCCGCCGGATGCCATGATCACGCAGGCTGAATGCAGCGACGCGATGTCAACCGGTTTGTTCTTGAGCCTGCCCTCCGCGCTTTCCAGCATCAGATCCACAATATCCGTCTTCACGAGGGGCAGCAGGGCCTGGATTTCAGGATCCCCGAACCGGCAGTTGAATTCAAGCACCTTGGGACCCTGATCCGTGATCATGAGCCCCGCGTACAGGACTCCCCTGTACTCCCTCCCCTCTTTCTTCATCCCGCGCAGCACCGGCATGAGGATGGACTCGTAGACCAGATCCCGTAATTTTTTGGTGAGCACCGGAGCGGGCGCGTAAGCTCCCATTCCGCCCGTGTTGGGTCCGGTATCCCCTTCAAAAACGGCCTTGTGGTCCTGAGCGGCCGGCAGCATCACGCAGCGCTCGCCGTCCGCGAGGGCAAGAACCGACACTTCCTCGCCTGCCAGGTACTCCTCGATCAGGATGGTTTCACCCGCCTTGCCGAATGCCTTTTTTTTCATGATCATGTTGATGCCGTCGAATCCTTCACTGCGGGTCTTACAGATGACCACGCCTTTTCCCGCTGCCAGGCCGCTGGCCTTGATCACGAAGGGGCCGTTCAAACCGTGAATGTAATGAACCGCATCCTTGGCCTTGTCGAAGACCTGGCAGGATGCGGTCGGGATGCCGTATTTGTGCATAAAGACCTTGGCGAACTCCTTGCTGCCTTCCAGTTCCGCAGCCTTGGCATCCGGTCCGAAGGCCAAAAGGCCGTGATCGCGGAAGACATCCACGAGTCCGGCAACCAGCGGCTGTTCGGGTCCGACCACGGTCAGATCGATGAAATTCCTGTCCGCGAACTGGACGAGTTTCTTGAAATCCGTCTCCGGTATGGGCACGTTCTGTGCGAGTTCGCCGATTCCGCCGTTTCCGGGCGCGCAGTACACTTCCTCCACATAGGGGCTCTGGAGTATTTTCCAAATCAACGCATGTTCCCTGCCGCCGCTGCCGATGACCAAAACCTTCATTGTCTCCTCCTCAGAGCCCGATGCGGTTTCCGCCTGGAAGCCGTGCCTTTCAATTGATGAAGCTCGTCCCGGAGGCGGGCCGCGCGTTCGAAATCAAGGTTTTCCGCCGCCTGTTTCATTTCGCGTTCAAGGATTTCGGAAAGCTCCTCCTTCTCCATTCTGGAAAGG
>JAFGEX010000176.1 GCA_016931355.1 bacterium | reverse complement strand
TGGTACTGGCAAGAAAATGGCGGCCGCTGGACTGGGAAGGGTTGGTGGGTCAGGAGCATGTGACCGCCACCCTGAAGAACGCCATCCGGCACAACAGGCTGGCGCATGCCTATCTGTTCACGGGCCCGAGGGGCGTGGGCAAAACGAGCGCGGCCCGGGTGCTGGCCAAATCCCTCAATTGCGAATCCGGCCCGACGCTGACCCCCTGCAATCAATGCTCCAACTGCCGTGAAATCACGGAATCCAGAAGCGTCGATGTTTTTGAAATCGACGGGGCATCCAACCGCGGCATAGAAGAAGTCCGGAACCTCAGGGAAAACATCCGGTATTCCCCTGCCAAGGGCAAGTACCGGATCTACATCATCGATGAAGTGCACATGCTTACGCCGGAGGCCTTCAACGCGCTTTTAAAGACCCTGGAGGAGCCGCCGGAGCATGTCGTCATGATATTCGCTACAACGGAACCCCACAAGATCCCGGCGACCATTCTTTCCCGCTGCCAGCGCTTCGATTTCAGAAGGATGGCCCACGAGGACATCATCGGTCAACTGCGCCTGATCTGCAAGTCGGAGAACGTTGAAATCGACGAGGAGGCCCTGCACCTGATCGCCAGGAAGGCGGACGGGAGCATGCGCGACAGCCAGTCCGTCCTGGATCAGATGATCTCGTACACGGGCAAGGCGATCACGGGTCCGGATGTCATCCAGGCCCTAGGACTGATCGAACAGGAGGTGTTTTTCGAGCTGACCGACTGCATCATCCGCGGCGACACGGGCAAGGCGCTCGACCTGTTGGACCGGGCGATCGCCAGGGGGTATGACCTGGAGGAATTTTGGTCCGGGCTGGCCTCCCATCTGCGCAATGCGCTGGTCCTCTCCATGGGCGGGGCCGTGGATCTCGTCGAAGCGTCGGAGCCCGACAGGAAACGGTATCAGGAGCTCGCGGCCGAACTGCCGGCTGAAGACCTGATCCGCCTGATCCGGATTACGGCGGACGCATCCCTCAGCCTGAAGCGCAATCCCAACGCCCGCATCCCGATCGAGACCGCCGTGGTCCGGATGACGAAACTGGACAGGACGGTGCGCATTGAGGATCTGCTGGCCGGATTGGCCGAAATCCAGGCCCAGGGGACGCAGGCTCATTCCCGCCAGCATCCGCACACCGGATCCGAAACGGGCGGGCAGGAATCCGCAGAACCTTTAAAAAAAAATCCCGTTGATCCCATCCCCGTGAAGACCGGCGGAACGGAACCGCCCGTCGTTTCCGGCGCGTCCGGATCCCGGAATCCGGCCCCGGACGGGCCGCTTACTTTCGAGACCGTCCAGAAGAGATGGGAGGAAATCGTCGAGCACGCCAAGAAGGGCAGGATCACGATAGGTTCTTTTCTCAAGGAGGGGGTGCCGGTGCGTCTGGACGGTTCCGTGCTTGAAATCGGTTTTGCGAACAGCAACGGTTTTCATGTCGATGCCATCATGAGATGCAAGGGGATCGTGGCAGCGGCCCTGAAGGATGTCCTGGGCAGGGAACTGCCCTTCCGGTGCATACGCGGCGAATTCAGCCGGAGCGCGGGTGGATCGGGGGATGCGGACGGCGGTCCAGTGGATCAGGACAGGCAGAATGCCACGATCCAGAAGCTGATCAGCGATTTTGACGCGGAGGTCGTGGATTAAAAACAGCGCGACGGATTGCATTGCGCAGGCCGGCATTCGTTGAACGGATTGGGGGAAGGGCGGACAGCGACTGTGGCGGAGCAATGAGGGCGCTCTTCATGAGAGACGACGCCGGCAACCGGATGAAAGTTCGCCGGCAGTGAGCTGCCCGGGGATCTCCGGTCCGGTTGGAAAAAGACATTTCGATGCGTTCGCTTGAACCAGGGCAGATTCCGGGGAATGCGCTCGCTGACCGATTGAAGCTCCCCGGCGGTGAGCTGCCGGGGAATGCGCTCATCGTCAGATTCAATGCCCGGAAGGAGCAATTGACATATGGCAAGACCCAACATGGCCGAGTTATTTAAGCAAGCCCAGAAAATGCAGGAGGAAATGGACCGGATCCAGAAGGAACTGGAAACGACCCTGGTTGAGGGGACTGCGGGGGGAGGCATGGTAACCGTTACGGCCAGCGGAAAACAAAAAATCGTCAAGGTCAAGATCGACGCCGAGGTCGCATCCTCCGGCGATTTGGAAATGCTGGAAGATCTCGTTGCCGCGGCCGCGAATCAGGCGCTGGAGAAATCCCAGGAAAAGGCCCAGGAAGCCATGCAGAAAGCTGCGGGCGGCATGCTGGGCAATCTGCCGCTCGGCGGAATGAAGCTGCCCGGCCTCAACCTTTAGCCGGGCATGCGCGCAGCAGGGCGTTTTTTTTAATCGGGCATCCGGGCGGGGCATGCCTCGCCCCTGAAAGACGCGCCCTGCGGCGGGACGAAGCGGGAGGGAGATTTTGGAATACTCGAGCAGGACACTCGAATCGTTGATAGAGGCCTTGTGCGGCCTGCCCGGCATCGGGACCAAGTCCGCTCAACGCATTGCCCTGCATCTTGTCCAGGGGGGAAAAAACGAGGCGGAACACCTGGCCCGGTCCATCATGGATTTGCACGACAAGGTATCCTCCTGTTCCGTCTGTTTCAACCTGACGGAGGACGATCCCTGCGCGATTTGCCGGGATCCGAAACGGGATGAGTCCCGCATCTGCGTGCTCGAGGAGCCCAAGGATCTCATGGCCGTCGAACGGACCGGCATTTACAACGGGAAATACCATGTGCTCGGCGGCGTGTTGTCTCCGCTGGACGGCGTCGGGGAATCCCATCTTCACATCCAGGAATTGATGAAAAGAATACATCCGGGGATCTCGGAAATCATCATCGCCACCAATCCTACAGTGGAAGGGGAATTGACGGCCTCGTACCTGGCAAGGCTGCTGAAGCCTATGGCCGTAAGGGTGACCCGCATTGCCCGGGGGATCCCCTACGGCGGATCCCTGGAATTCAACGATATGGTCACCCTGAGCAAGGCGATGGAAGGGCGGCTGGAAGTGGACTCCTGACGAGGGATGCCCCGGATCCAGGCCTGCGGCCGCGGGGCATGAAGGGACCCCATTCCCATGAATCTTCCCAATCAATTATCCCTGCTGCGTATCCTGCTGACGCCTGTGTTCGTGTTTCTCCTATTCATGGACAGCGGAATCGCCAGGCTTCTATCCTTCGCCGTTTTTTCCCTGGCCTCCATGACAGACTGGTATGACGGATACATTGCACGGAAGACGGGCAAGGTCACGATCACGGGCCAGTTTTTGGATCCGCTTGCAGACAAGATTCTGGTGTCCTCAAGCCTGATCTGTTTCAGCGTCATGAATTATTTTCCCGCCTGGATGGTTCTCGTGATCGTCACGAGGGACCTGTTTATGACTGGATTCCGGTCCTACGCCATCCTCAAGGGCAGGCCGGTCAAGACCAACCGGTTTGCCAGGTGGAAAACCTTCATTCAGGTCATAGCGATCTATTTCATTTTCCTGTATCACCTCCTCGTCCATTCGAGGCTCGGCGTTTCAATCCCCCCCTGGCTTTCCTGGATCCCGGGATACAACCTGATTTTCATGATGATGTATTTCGTCACCCTGCTGACCGTCTTCTCCGGAATCGTGTATCTCTGGGAAAACCGCAGATCCCTCTCCTACTTCCTGCTTGCGATCCGGCGGGCGTTGCTGCCTTCCGACACGGGAATGCCATGAGAAAAACGGTTTCCGTTTTCATCCACATACTGGCAACCACCTTTTTCTCCGGCCATTCCAAAATCGCGCCGGGCACTGCGGGCAGCCTTGTCGCGCTGATTCTCTACCTGGCGCTGCCGTGCGTTTGGAACGCGCAATGGCTTGCAGCAGCCGTCCTGCTCTTTCTGCCGGGCGTCTGGGTGTCCACAGTGATGGAGAAAAAACACGGCCATGACGCGCATCTGATCACCATCGACGAATGGGTGGGCACGTGGCTGACGCTCGGCCTCTATCCCGGCCGCCTGCCGCTCGCCTGGAGCATCGCCGGATTCCTCCTATTCCGCGTTTTCGACATCATCAAACCCTTCCCGGCCGGACGTTCGCAGAACCTGCCGCGCGGCTGGGGCGTGATGATGGACGACGTCCTCGCAGCCGTGTGGGCGCATGTCTGCCTGCGCATCCTGCTGGGCCTCTTCACCTGAGGGATCCATGCGTGCGGTCATCCTCACCATCGGAGACGAACTCCTTTCCGGAATCACGGTCAATACGAACGCGTCCTTCATCGCCGGCCGCCTCACCGAACTGGGAATCAGGGTCGCACGCATTCTCGCTTTGCCGGATTCTGAAGAAGCGATTGTGGAAGCCCTGCACACCGCTATTCAAGATTCGGAACTGACCGTGTTGACCGGAGGATTGGGCCCGACCCGGGACGATGTGACCCAAAAGGCATTGTGCCGGTTTTTTCATTGCGGGCTCGTTTTCCGGCAGGATGTATGGGATGCGATCGTGGACCGGTTCAGGAGAATGGGAAGGGATTTGCCTGAAAGCAACCGCGTGCAGGCCGAGGTACCGGAAATTGCGGAAATCCTGCCGAATCCGCGCGGGACCGCACCCGGGCTTTATTTCAAACACGACGGACGGCTGCTGTTCGCCCTGCCGGGCGTCCCCTACGAGATGAAGGCCATGATGGCGGATTCGGTGCTGCCCAGGCTGGAGCGCCTGCCACGCAGCCGGTCCGTGCATTTCCACAACATTCACACGGCCGGGATCTCAGAGTCCGGGCTGGCGGATCTGCTGGACGGGTTTTACGCGCGCTTCCCCGAAACCGGCCTGGCCTTTCTGCCCTCATTATCAGGCGTCACGCTGCGGCTCATGGCCGAGGATGCGCCCGGGCGGCCCGGTGCGGATCTGCTTGAACGCGCACGCGCCTTTGTCCTCAAGAAGGCGGGTGAGTGGCGCTACGGAGAAAAAAACGACACGCTGGAACAGGTCACCGGCAATCTGCTGATACAGAAGGGGCTTTCCCTTTCCGTGGCGGAATCCTGCACAGGCGGACTGTTGTCCCACAAACTGACGCAAATACCGGGCAGTTCCGCTTATCTCAACCGGACCATCGTTGCTTACAGCAACCAGGCCAAGAAGGATCTGCTCGGCGTCCCTGCGTCGCTGCTTGAAAAATACGGTGCCGTGAGCCGGGAGACGGCCGCAGCCATGGCTGAAGGCGTACGAAAAGACAGTGGAACGGATCTGGGCCTGTCCGTGACCGGCATTGCGGGCCCGGGCGGAGGTACGGTTGAAAAACCCGTGGGGCTGGTGTTCACCGGCGTGAGCGACGGAGCAAGGACCCTCGTGGAGGAAAACCGTTTCATCCAGGACCGCGAAGTCAACAAGGAACGGTCCGCGTATGCGGCGTTGAACCTGCTGCGGAGATTCGTTCTCGGGAAGATCTGAGGGAATGACGATTTTGGATTGAGGATTGAAAATCATTTTCGATTGAAGATGGACGATTGAAGATTTTCGAAGCACAGAGAACGTCTTTTCCCAAATCCCTATTGGATCACACATCCCGCGGGAGCAAGCTGCCACACTCCAAAACCCGAATCCCTATCCCCGGATCCCGATCTCCCTTTTTTTTGATGCCCGATGCACGAAGCACGAGGCACGATGCCCGTCTTTCCCGAACCCCGGATCCCGATCCTCGTCTTTTCCAGATGCCCGAGATCATTTCCGATTGACGATGGACGATTATCGATTTTCCGAACCCCTATCCCCGAACTCCGACCCCCATTCTTTTCCGATGCCCGATGTCCGAAGCACTTTTTTCCCCGAACCACGATCCCCGATTCCCCATTCCCATTCCTCATCATTCCCCTTGATTTTTTAACGAAAAAGATTATGTTTGTCCTGGGGCATAAATTGTTTTTATGGATCCCAGGAGGCGAACTGCCGGGGTGTCTGAGCCTGCCATGCAAAAGGCATACAACGGCGTTCGCTTGCTCCGCGGCAGGCCGCGGGGAACGGGATCGCCGTCCGATTGAAGGATTCGTTGATTTCATTGAATCTTATTCGTACATTTATTGCGATCGATGTCCCGGAACCTGCAGTGAGGAAGATGGCAGGCCTCCTGTCCCTGCTGAGGGCGTCACAGGCGGATGTCAAGTGGGTTCGGCCGGAGGGCCTGCATATCACGCTGAAGTTCCTGGGTGATGTCGATTCAGGCGGGATCAAAGATATCGGGAAGGCGATCAGTGCGGTTGCGGAGCAGGAGAAGCCGCTCGCACTCAGGCTGCAGGGATTCGGGGCGTTTCCCAACCTGCGTTCGCCGCGGGTCTTGTGGGTGGGGATGGAAGGGGATACGGAACGCCTGACCCTGTTGGCAGCCCGCATCGACCGCGGGACGGGTGCACTCGGTTTTCCGCCGGAGGATCGCCCGTTCCGACCTCATCTCACCATCGGCCGTGTCCGTTCGGTCAAGGGCCTTTCATCCGTTGTCGAAACCATTCAACGGAACATGCCGGCATTCGATCCCTTCTCAGCCGGAGAAATCCGGATCATGAAAAGCGATCTGAAGCCGGCCGGCGCCGAATACACGGTGCTGCAATCCATTCAATTACAAGGATGAAACCATGAGCGAAGAGAAAAACCAGGAAAAAATGAAGGCCCTGGATCTGGCCATCGTCCAGATCGACCGGCAATTCGGCAAGGGCTCGGTCATGCGCCTCGGCAAGCGTGACCAGTCCGTGGCCGTTGACGCGATTTCAACAGGTTCCCTGTCCCTGGATCTGGCGCTGGGCGTGGGAGGCGTGCCGCGCGGACGCGTCATCGAGATTTTCGGCCCGGAATCCTCGGGCAAGACGACGCTGGCGCTTCACATCATTGCGGAGGCTCAGCAGGCGGGAGGCATCGCCGCGTTCATCGACGCGGAGCACGCCCTGGATGCAGCGTATTCAAAGTCCCTGGGCGTGAATATCGAGGAGCTTCTCATTTCACAGCCGGACACGGGCGAGCAGGCGCTCGAAATCACGGAAACCCTGGTCCGCAGCGGTGCGCTCGATGTGATCGTAATC
This sequence comes from bacterium, assembly GCA_016931355.1. Taxonomy (GTDB): domain Bacteria; phylum Zhuqueibacterota; class QNDG01; order QNDG01; family JABMRT01; genus JAFGEX01. The sequence continues at coordinate 1,431 of JAFGEX010000176.1, read as the reverse complement.
GATTCAGTCGCAGCCCTGGTGCCCCGGGCCGAGCTGGAAGGCGAGATGGGAGACGCCCAGATGGGCCTGCAGGCCAGGCTCATGTCCCAGGCCCTGCGGAAACTCACCGGCGCCATATCCAAATCGCGCACGGTCGTCATTTTCATCAACCAGATCCGGGAAAAAATCGGAGTCATGTTCGGAAATCCGGAGACGACCACAGGCGGCAGGGCTTTGAAATTCTACGCCTCCATCCGCATGGACATACGCCGCATCGGCCCCATCAAAGAGGGGACGGACATGGTCGGCAGCCGCACCAAGGTCAAGGTCGTCAAGAACAAGGTAGCCCCGCCGTTCAAGGACGCCGAGTTTGATTTGATGTATGGGACGGGCATTTCCAGGGTGGGGGACATCCTGGATCTGGCCGTGGAGCACGGCGCGGTCGAGAAAAGCGGGACCTGGTATTCCCTCGGCCAGGACCGCATCGGCCAGGGCCGGGAGAACGTGAAGCAGTTCCTTTCGCTGCCCGAGAACAAGGATTTGATGGACAAGATGGAAACGGCCGTGCGCGAGAAGCTGAATCTGAGGCCCCGCGCGAAGGCTCAGACGGAGGCCCCGTCCAAGGATACCCCATCCAAGGAGGCTCCATCCAGGAAAGCGGGCTCCTGATCCTCCCGGCGGGATTCCGATGACAGAGGGCGGCGTTCACCGTGTCTCCGCGATCGAGAGGCAGAAAAACAATCCCGGACGGGTCAGTATTTTTCTCGACGGCGAATTCGCCTTCGGGCTCGATGAGGAAGCGCTTTTCAAGCATCCCGTGCATGAAGGCGACGAGCTGACGGACGCATTCATCGACGGGGCTCTTCTGGCGGACGAACGCGTGCGGGCCAAGTCTGCTGCGCTGCGCTGCCTGTCGCGGCGCGCCATGACCACGGAGGAGATGAGGCGGAAGCTAGAGGACCGCGGCTTTTCCGGCCGCACCGTCCTGAGGGTCATCGGGGATCTTTCCCGCGTGGGCCTGCTCAACGATCCGGAATTCGCGGCCTCCTATGCGGCCTCCCGCATGCTTCAGAGGCCCTGCTCCAGGAGGCTCCTGGTGCAGGAGCTGACGCGCAAAGGGATACGCGGGGAGGATGCAGAGGCAGCCGCCCATCAGGCTTATGGGCCGGATGGCGAGCAGAAAACAGCCGTAATCCTTTTACGAAAGAAAATGGCTATGCTGAAGGGCGAGGATCCGAGAAAAGCGAGGAACAAGTGCGTGGCTTTTCTCGTGAGAAGGGGATTCGACTGGGACGTGATACGGGCGGCGCTGGATGCGGCGGGAAGCGAGAACGAAAGGGATATCGAGGTCTAGAATGGCAAGCCGGGCGTGTTTTCTGCGGCGGCGCCTGTCTGTTGAGGCAGGCAACAGGGGCGTGGAGGCTGCTGACGCCGGGAACGTCCTGTTCAATT
>JAFGEX010000175.1 GCA_016931355.1 bacterium | reverse complement strand
TATTTCGTCCACGGGATTCCCGTTCAAAACCACCCGCACGGATTTCACCAGGTCGAGGTTGCGGCCGTTCACGATGATGATCGCCGCATCCCCGCCCGCTTTCAGTGACAGCTCCTTCCGGTCGAAAGATTGAATCTCCAGTTTCTTCTCAACCGCCTTTTTCTGAACCGTTTTCTGAACGGGCTGCTGGACCGTCTGCTGCGCAGGTGGCTGAACAGGCTGCTGCACGGGTTGTTGGACCGGCTTCTGGACCGGTTTCTTGACCGGTTTCCGGACCGGCTGCTGGGAAAACAGCAGGGGAATCCAAAAGACCAGAATGAATGCACCTGCCGGCCACTGCAGAGCCTTCAAGAACTTTTTCTCATTCATCATCCTGTGTCTCCTTCCCAAAATAGGGTGGTCTTACTGATGAGGCGGATAAAAAGTTGACCGCGTTTTCTACCCATGGCAACAGGCAATACCGGCCATTTCGCGAGCCTCATGTCAACTCTTTTGTCGCCGGCGTAATCCGTCATGTCTGACTGTTCATTGACCCGAACCGTTTGACCCTGTATGCAGAATAAGGCTTTACGGACATGTCCACAAACAGGCGGAATACTTTTCGAACAATCACTCGGAAGGATAAAATTCAACGATGATTTTATCCCCCTGGCCGGTCACGCTCTTCAAATTCCTGCCGGCCAGACTGCCCGTTTTGACTTTTGCCGTCAGCGCATCGGTGACGCGGTTTCGTACATTGCTGTTCTTGAATGCATTCAACACGCGCTGCCGGATGATCTCGGTCTGTTGGTCCCCGTAATGGGTGATCTTGGGCTTCTCCACGCTTTCCAAATAGAATGATCCAGGGATTACGAAGCTCGGAGGCTCGACGTATTTCCATTTTGCATCAGCCGAGGCGGCATCATAGGTCAACTTCCCGTTTGATAAAACCGGCTTCAGGAAGACCTCGATGACCCCCCAGTACCTGCGGTCTGGGATCGCATTATCAGCTGAAGCATCATTCCAATCCCAACGGTCTTTCCATGCAGGAATGATCCCTGCAATATTCCTATTCTCTTCATCGATAGCACGCGTTTTAATGACCGGTATATTTGAAGTCGGCAAATTGACCTTTAACCTGCCGTTCTGTATGGATCCAACCCATTGCTTGGTGACCCATCCGTCCACACAGGCCCGAATGGCTTTTCTTCGATGGATACCCTCGCTTCTCTCTTTTTCCCCGTCTGAGAAGGTGTAGTGCAGACGCGAGAGGGATTCCTCCTTGTGATAGGCATTGGGGATGTGGACGACCATCTTCCTTCCAGCATCACTGGCGGCGCAGGAATTGGCGTCATAATAGGCGCCGTTGAACACATCCTTCACGATGCCGCCGAATTCGGCTGAAGTCATCACAGCCTTGGGAACTTTTTCGGTCAATGGAAAGGTCTGTTGCAAGGGTTGGGCTTCTTTGGGCTGCGTTGCGGCCGGCGGTGTTGCAGGTGCGGCCTTTTTCCTTTTCACGGGCTGCTGCGCAAATCCCAGGTCGGATACGGCGGCGCTGATCATGAGGATCACCAGGAAACGGATGATCCCATGCCCTGATGCATATCCCGTTCGGTGAAACATAGAACCCTCCTTTCTCCAAAAAAAAAATCTGCCCCCGGCCCGCTTCACAAAAACGGACCCGGCGGCATAGCAATATCCGGATGGTGTTATTATTTAGAAAGAGGATTATTTCAGAAAAATCATACGGCTGACTGCATGGAATCCCGTATTCGTGCTCAGCTTGTAGATATAAATGCCCGATGCGGCCGGCTGGCGGGACGCGTCAAGCCCGGACCAGACGGCTTTGTGCAGGCCTTCGCCGTAAGGCTTGTCCTGGATGAGCCGGCACGTTTCCTCGCCGTGAACGTTGTAGACGATGAGGGTCACTTCGCACGCCTCTGCCAGGCTGAACGGGATGACGGTTGTTTGATTGAAGGGATTGGGATAGCAGGGTTCCAGCTGGAACGCGGCGGGAATCGTCTCCTCCTCCGACAGATCCTTGGAATCGCCGATGGCCAGTTCGAATTCCATGGCTTCCGGGCCTGCGCCTGAAACGAAGACCGGGATTCCGTCCGGAGACAGCGTCTCGCATCGGCCGCTGTCTTTGTCCTTCAGGATGACGGCATATCCTTCCGGAAGATTCTTCGATTGTTTAATCCGGAACGAAAGGGGCCGGTTCGGGATATGGGTTTGGGCGGCCAGGTCCCAGCGAAGTCGTTCCCTGCCTGCAGGCCTGAAATCGGCCGCAAATTGGGATGTGGGATCATCCGCATTCTTCAAATAAACATGGACAAATTCTCCGACCGCAGGCGGTTTGTGCAGACGGAACATCGCCTGTTTGCCTCTTTCTTCATCATAAACGCCGCAGTAATTGGCGGCATCAACGGCGCTCCCGCACGCGGCTTCGATCTGCACAAACCATTCGGACAGGATCCTGAAATCCTTCCGCCGCGCTTTCGCTTTGCCCGTGCCGAACCAGTCCGGAATGACATGCAGCGTCCCGCCCGATTCGACGTAAATGCCGTATCCTTCCCAGGGCACCAGATCGGAAGTGACGTCCCAGCCGCCGTTATAGGCCCACAGCGTCACCCATTCCTCGGAATCCGGAAAAAGTTCGGAATCCGTGAGGCCGAAATTGTACGGGTTGGCGATGCTGTTCCAGCCGGCGTTCAGGCTGATGGAATAACTCTCGCTCATGACCAGATGTCCGGGTCCGACATCCAACTGCACCCCCGCATCCTTGACGATGAGGAAAAAGCTTCGCCCCGGTTCGATGGTCTGGTCTCCCGAATATTCCTCCCATTGCCCCCCCTGCCAGTCGAAGAGCCGCCACCGGTTGTCGTCCGGCTGGCCCAGGTCGTCCAGGAATGCGTTCGAAAGCCTGGTGTCGTCCAGTTCCAGCGGCACGGAAACAAGGCGGTAGGCGTTCTGTGCGTCGCCGGACGGTTGTGCCTGCGGATGGGTCAGACCCTGCAGATGTTGCGGCGTGATCGAGAAAAAAGTGGCGTTTTCATCAAAAACGGTTTGATCGGCCGTGTCATAGACCTGGATCAGGCAGTTGTCCGAAGTCCACATGGTCGCCGTCCAGGTGTAGGATCCGTCGTTTTCCGT
>JAFGEX010000174.1 GCA_016931355.1 bacterium | reverse complement strand
GTCCCAGCCAGGACACCGAGGCCGGAAAGAAGATCCTGGCGAAGGATCCGGAGTGTTCCGGTTCGCTGGGAATTGCCATCAGCGAAGCGGTTGAGGATGCCGTGAAACGCGACGACACCAAATACGCCCTCGGCAGCGTCCTGAATCATGTCATGCTCCATCAGACGGTCATCGGTCTGGAGGCCATGAAGCAGTTCGAGAAAGCAGGCGATTATCCGGATGTGGTCATCGGATGCGCAGGCGGCGGATCCAATTTTGCGGGATTCGCCCTGCCTTTTGTCCGGGACAAGATTACTCAGAAAAAGAAGACACAGATCATTGCCGTGGAGCCCAAGTCCTGCCCCACCATGACCAAGGGGCTGTTCCGGTATGATTTCGGCGATACGGCCTGCACAACGCCTCTGATCAAGATGTTCACCCTCGGGCATGATTTCATCCCTGCGCCGATCCATGCCGGCGGCCTGAGGTATCACGGCATGGCTCCCATCGTGTGCCACATGCTGAATCTGGGTCTCATCGAGGCCAGGGCCTATCGTCAGAAGACCGTCTTCGATGCGGCGGTCAGTTTCGCACGCTCGGAAGGGCATATCGTAGCGCCTGAGACGGCGCATGCCATCCGGACCGTCATGGACGAGGCGCTCAAATGCAAGGAAAGTGGTGAGAAGAAGGTCATCACCTTCAATGCCAGCGGGCACGGCCATTTCGACATGACCGCTTACCAGAAATATTTTGCGGGCGACCTCGTCGATCATGAGGTGTCCGATAAGGAGATACAAGCGGCCCTGCAAAGCCTTCCGAAAATAGAGGAGTAGGACCGCTTACCATGGCCTGGCGGTTTTATCCCCCGGACCGGGCCTTCCGGAGGAGGCGTTCACGCCTCAGCGACGGAAAATAAGGTTACAGGGTTGAGGGGAAAAAGCCTCTTTGCAAAAAGAGGCTTTTTTTTTAACTTACCGGCATGTTTTGGGGGACTCAAAACAACGAATTCTCCGGAGCGGAGGCAAATGGCTGACAGCGGCTTGATTCGGAACATACTCGTTTCGAGGCTTCGATTCATGGGGGATGTCATCCTGACCACTCCGTTGCTTGCCGCTCTCAGGACCTATTTCCCCTCGGATCGGATCGTGTATCTCACGCAGAAGCCCTTTGACGAGCTTCTTTCCGGCCATCCCTGTGTGGATGAGACGCTTTCCTTCTCGAATTCGCCTGCATCCCAGTACCGGATGCTGCTGGGCCTGAAGAACCGCAGATTTGACCTGGCCATCGATCTTTTCGGAAATCCGAGGTCCGCCGCATGGACGTTCCTGTCCGGGGCGCCCATGCGCATCGGCGGGGACTACAGAGGGAGGAAGCTTTTTTACACACACCGGATCCGGCATGACGGAAAAACCAGAACAGCCGTTGATTTCCATCTGGATTTTCTGGCACCGCTTTCAATCCCGGCCAGTTCAAAGGAGACCTTCCTGTCCGTAACCCGCAAGGAAAGGGATCAGGCGGTTTCCCGTCTTTCCGAAGACGGATTGGATCCGGAGAAACGGATGATCGGGCTGCATCCCGGGGCGAGCTGGCCTGCAAAACAATGGCTTCCGGAACGTTTCGCTGAGCTGGCCTCGCGACTGGTACGCGAACTGGATGCAGAGGTTTTGTTAACCGCCGGACCGGGAGAGGAAGAACTGGCCCGCTTCGTTCAGCAGTCCTGCCCGGAACCCGTCCGTCTTTTCTACGGGTTGTCCATCAGGGAACTCATGGCGCTCATCAGCTGCCTGGATGTATTCGTGAGCAATGACTGCGGGCCCATGCACATTGGTCCTGCGGTCCAGACTCCGACAGTCGGGATTTTCGGGCCCGGCGAACCGGAAATATGGTTCCCTTATGACAGGGAAAAAGGACACCGTTTTGTGCACAGAGAAATGGACTGCAGCCGTTGCCACAAGGATTTTTGCGTGGAAAGGCGCTGCATGGAGGCTGTACGGGCAGAAGATGTTTTCCGGGAAATTGCGGAAATTCTGAAAACAGACCGGAGCGGCAGGGAGGTCCTGCGAACACCGCATGTCCGGTGAATGGGTCGGCGGGCGCATTCCCTGTGCTTGCATCGTGATCGGCGAGAGAAAATCAATGTCTTTTTTAAACCCGATCGAAAATTCATCGCTGTCTGCGGCGGGGAGTTACGATCCGCCGTTTTTAAAAGTGATTTCGGCCAGCAGGCGCCTGGAAATGGTCGGCTTTTTTCCGGAAAAACTGGCCGCATTCCTGCGAAACCGTTGTCCTCCGGACAGGGTTCACTCCGTCGTGCTGTGGAGCAAATCGCCGGCTCATCTCCTGAGTCACGACGGATTGAGGCATGCGCTGTCCCGGTATGAGCAGATTTTCCTCCATCTGACCGTCACCGGGATGGGAGGCGGTGTTCTGGAGCCCGGCATTCCGGATCCGGCATCGGTTTTAAGCCTGCTTCCGGATCTGATCCGATTCACCGGGTCCGCGGAAAGGATACGCCTTCGCTTCGATCCTATCGTCCATCTCGGGATCCCGGGAAAGGGGACCTACTCCAACATCCGGTCCTTTACCCATGTCGCACGTGCCGCATCCCGCGCCGGGATCCGGCATGTCGTCGTTTCCTGGATGGCCGCCTATCCGAAGGTGATCCGGTGCCTTGCAAAACACGGTATTCATGTGAAGGAAGTTTTGCCGGGAAAATGGCAAGAGGAGGCTGGATGGCTGGAAAACACGGCCGGCCGTCTGGGTATGACTGTTCACGGGTGTTGCGTGCCGGGATGGCCGGTCTCGCGTTGCATTGACGGGGAACTGCTGACCCGGCTGCATCCGCGGTTGCTTCCGGCGCCGATTCAAAAAGCGGGCGGCCAGCGCCTGCACTGCGGATGCACGGCCAGCTGGGACATCGGCTGGTATCTTGCCTGTCCGGGCGGATGCCTGTACTGCTATGCCAATCCCCTGAGGAGGAAGCCGGTTTCCGGACCGGTTCTTTCGAAGAATCTTCCTTCCAAACCTTCAGTCAGGGCTGTGGATGACCGCTGATGGACGGACGACGTTCAGTGACGTCCCCCTGTCTTTCCTTTCCCAAACATCCAGGCGAGGAGGAAGGAAAACGCAACCAGGGGATAGAGCGCGCCGTATGTGGAGTTGTCCTTGGAATAGATGAGCAAGGGGGGCAAGGAGGCGGCCAGGGACAACAGAAAGGCCAGCACAGCGGAGCGGTCCCTTCTTCTCCATGCAAACCAGAGAAACGGCACAGATACAAAGCCCACGACAGGCAAAGGTGCGGTGTGTGTCAGGATGCGGAGAAGTCGCCTGAGCAGGATACCCGGATACCAAAGCGGATCTCCGCAGACATCCTGAAGGATTTTCTTTCTCAGGACGGATTCATAATGGGGGACAACGTCCATCTTTGCGTAATAGGCTCCGGTGCTGTCTGCGTCCATGTCCAGGGCATATCCCTGCGTGTACTTGAGGTTGAGACCGTACTTTTCGTTCAGAATGGGCAAGGCATACCGGTAGGCCACCCGGTCGTCCCAGGCATACCCTTTGTCCCGTCCGAAGTCTCCCAGACCGCAAAACAACGGGTGCCAGACCAAATGGGAGGGTGTCCGGCCGGAGTCATAGGGTATCCCCCTGTGCTGCACGCAGACTGCGCGTGTTCTTTTCCAGCATCCGTCGAAATAACGGCGTATGGCATACCGCGTCAGGCCCGATGCGGACAGCAGCAGCAGCATCCACAGAATCCTGTTTTTCCAGGGCTTTCCCGAACCCCAATACACAGCCAGGCATCCGGCAGCCAGGACAATCGATTCTGCGCGTATTTCCGCGCAGATCCCCAGGATCAGGCCGGCCAGCAACGGGAGGATGCAGAATTTTCTGCTGCCGAAGCGTGAAAAAAACAGAGGGGCATGCAATCCGAGGCAAAGCAGGCATGCGGAAGGCATCAGTGAAAAGATGTTGGCATTCCGGTAAGTCTCGTACAGAAAATAAGGATTCGCCATTGCGGACAGGGCCAGGATGAAACCGGCAAGACCCCGGCCATAAAAGGACCAGGATATAAAGACAGCCAACAATGCCACCGTGAAGGCTGCGGCATTGAAAATCCGGACCGACGGCCATTT
>JAFGEX010000173.1 GCA_016931355.1 bacterium | reverse complement strand
TATTTCCAGAGCGACATGGACTGGATGGATCTGTCCGGAGACCTGGAGGTGGTCATCGGCCCCTACGAGGTGTACGAGGACAATCTCATGGGCTGCAAGGCCGCATTCGAATCCTTCATCTGCGTGGTGGATCATGAATCGAGCCGGCAACTGGCTGCCATCGCGGAACACACCCGGGAGATGGAAGCGGCCCTCCCCCTGTCCGATCGCTACCGGTACGGGGGAAGGGGCGATGACTCGCCCATCAAGGTGGTCAACCTTCTCTATTCGGCGGGAGACGCCAAGGCGGGCGTTCAAACAGCGGCGTTTAATCTCCCCAATGATGAACGGGTCCGCGAGGCCAAGGGCTCGAAAAAGGTTCTTCTGAAAAACGTCATGAAGGCCAAATTCGAGAAGTGCTGGATCCCCATCGTCCGGCAGGCGCTTTCCGAAAAGGACCTGGCGCGCGTCAGTTTCGACGCCTATTTCACGCATGTGCTTCTCCATGAGATCAGCCATGGTCTGGGTCCAGGGAAAATCATCAAGCATTCCGCGGAAACGACCGTCAACCGCGAACTCAAGGACCTCTATCCGACCATCGAGGAGTGCAAGGCGGACGTTCTGGGCATGATTCTCTGCGAATACCTGATCGGCAGGGGCGTTCTGCCCGGAGAACTGGCCGAAACCCTGCATGCCTCCAACCTGGGCGGCATGTTCCGTTCCATCCGTTTCGGGATCGATGAAGCGCACGGCGGCGGGGTGGCGATCCAGTTGAACTACCTTCTGGAAAAAGACGCATTCCGCACGGATGCAAAAGGCCGTTTCTGCGTCAACGACCGGAAAATCTCCGGTGCGATGAAGGATCTGGCCGCGGAACTGCTTCGGATAGAGGCGGAAGGGGACTATGAGGGAGCCTCGGCATTCGCCGGCAAATACCGGTTCATCAATCCGGCCGTGCAGGCCGTCCTGGACCGGCTGTCCGATGTGCCGGTGGACATCCGGCCCGTCTATCCCGTAGAGAAGGACTTGGACACAGAGGCTGAATGAAAAACAACTCCCCGAGACCGGTCCGGTTCCTGATTCAGTCCTTCCGGTCCAGATACGGATCGATCCGATTCCAGTTCCTCGACCGGCTGATCCTGGGATACGCGTTCCTCATCCCCGTTCTGATCCTGCTTTTCAACGGCCGCGTGCAGAACGACTGGATCTATCTGCTCGGCCATGCGGCGGTCATTGCAGGCATACTCGAACTGCTGCGGCTGGAAGCCCGGCACGGCGGATTGAAGCTCCCCGCCGCAAGCGGCGGGGAATCTTCGATCTGTAAGGAAAAAGACATTTGGACTCGCTCGCTGACCCCGGGTCAAAGCCCGGGGCATTCCCCGCGGCAAGCTAAGGGGAATGCGCCCGCTGTCAGATTCCTGCTCCGGTTCCTGCGCATGTATTATCCGATGCTGCTCCTCATCTTCGCTTGGACGGAAATCGGGAAACTGATCAACCTGATCTTCCCGTTCTGGCTGAACCGTTTCGTCGTGGCAGCGGACCTTTGGCTGTTCGGCGTCCATCCGACCGTCTGGATTGAGAGGATATTCAACCGGCCTCTCACAGAAGCCATGAATTTTTTTTATTTCTCCTATTACCTGTTCGTGCCGATCGCCACTTTCCCCCTGTATTTCAAAGGGAAGGTACAGGAGACCTTCGACATGCTCTTCTTGTTTTTTCTTTCCTATCTGGCCTCCTACATTCTTTTCATGATCTTCCCGGCCGAAGGTCCCCGGTTCATCCTGAACCACCTGCACACTCATGAACCGTCAGGCGGAATATTCCTGAAATTGAATTCCCTGTTCCAGTCGCGCGCAGAGATCCGCGGCGGCTGCATCCCGAGTTCCCATGTTTCTGTGGCGACCACGGCCGTGCTGGCCTGCTTCCGCATGAACAGGCCGGCCGCTTTCATCCTGCTCTTTCTGACAGCCGGCATCGCGATGGCAACCGTGTACTGCCGCTACCATCACGCAGTGGATTCGCTCACGGGGCTGGCCGCAGGGTTCCTCTTTTACTGGGCCGGCAGCCGGTTCCTGAAGAACCGCCGGAACCAGGCGGCGCCATGAGGGTGCACCTGTTCGCCAGGGTGTCCGGTCCGGTGCAGAGGACTGAGGAAGAACGCATACACGGCATCCTGGAGCAGGTCGCACTGGGGACGGATACAGAGGACCTGGTCACAGCCGTCTATATCCTGCCGGGCCACCGGCAGATCCGCGGAACCGCCTATTGCATGCAATGGCTCGAACCGAAGCATTTCCGCACGGGCAGGGGAAAATGGGAATGCACGCAGAAATTCGGAATTCCACAATCCCTCCCGGCCCGGTACAAACTGATCCGCATCCGCCTCGACGGGGAGAAGGCATCCTATCCGCGTACGGAGAAGGATCTGTACGGCTGGACCTTCCGCTATTCCGGGTTTGAGGATCACCTGGCCCTGCTGTTTGCACATGAGCTGCACCATTTTCGCAGGTACCATTTGAACCTCCATCCCCGCGAGGGCGAACACAGGGCCAATCAATGGGCGCTGGACCATGTCCGCGGCCTGGGTTTCCGGATTGAGGCTGAAAAACCGGATCCGTCGTCCCGGAAGCGTAAACCCGCCTTATGGAAGAGATGCCCCTGGCTCGATCCCTTCCGGCGTTTCCGCAGCCTGTCTGCAGGCTCCAGCCTCATGATCACCCATGATCCGGACGGACGGTACTCAGGCGAACGGGTGACGCTGGTCCGGCCCCCGCGGGCCGATGCGCGGCGCCTGGTGGTCCGCACACCGGACGGCAGGGACTGGCGCTGGCCCATGGCCTGGCTGAGCCCGGATGCTTTGATCGAATGAACCGCCCCGCGGGAAGCGGCGGGGGATCAACAGAAAATCCAAGACACCCTGCGCCCCAAGGGGCGGGGAATTTAACCTGTAAAGATTGAAGCTCCCCGCCGCAAGCGGCGGGGAATCTTCGATCTGTAAGGATGAAGACGTTTGGATTCGCTCGCTTACCCCGCGGCAAGCCGCGGGGAATGCGCTCGCTGTCAGATTCAAGAAAGCGGGAGGGAAATGGGCATCCGCATCCTCTGCTGGAATGTGAACGGCCTGCGCGCCGTGCTGAACAAGGGATTCCTGGACTGGATCGGCAAAGAGAAACCGGACATCCTCTGCCTGCAGGAAACAAAGGTTCATCCGGACCAGCTCCCGGCGCAGTTGAAGTCCATTCCCGGATACGAGTCTTTTTTCGAATCCGGGACCAGGAAGGGATACAGCGGCGTGGCCGTGTACACGCGGCTCAAGCCGCGGGAAATCCGGAACGGATTCGGAATACCGGAATTCGACTCAGAGGGCCGCATTCTCCTGATGGATTTCGGCGATTTCCGGCTTTACAACATCTATTATCCCAATGGAAAGGCTTCACCGGAAAGGCTGGGCTACAAGATGCGTTTTTACGAGGCCTTTCTGAAGCATGCGGACGGCTTGAAAAAGAAAGGCGAAGGCATCATTGCGTGCGGTGATTTTAATACGGCCCACCGGGAAATCGACCTGGCCAGACCGAAAGAGAACGAGAAGGTTTCCGGCTTTCTGCCCGAGGAAAGGGCCTGGATCGACAAGTTCATTTCACATGGGTACGTAGACACCTTCCGCCTGTTCGAAAAGGAAGGCGGGCATTACACCTGGTGGGATTACAAGACGCGCGCGAGGGAGAGAAACATCGGCTGGAGAATCGACTACTTCTTTGCGAGCGAGAACATCAAAAACCGAGTGAAATCGGCCTTCATCCTCAAGGATGTACCCGGGTCCGACCACTGTCCCATCGGGATAGAACTGGAAGAGTCCTGAAACGGATCATTCCATTTTATTCTTGATTTGGATTGCGGATGGCTGATTGATTTCAGATTTCAGATATCAGATTAACGATCTCAGATCTGCAAGAATAAATAGACTTTGGACAAATGAAATAGATCCTGATGGCCATGTTTTCAAATAACAGTGCTCTCAAAAAGCAAAATACACGGCATCCCTTCCTGGTCAATCAGATTTTTTTTCAGATCTGAGATCTGCAATCGTTAACCTGGAATCGACAATCTAACAATCCCCTATCCCCGAACCCTGATCATCCCGCATTCGGAGCCGTCTCCTCCTCCATCTGCCCGAGCAGGCGCAGGGCTTCCTCCCGGCTGTCACCGCAAATATCAGCGGACGGTTTCAGCCTGGCGCAGACGTCCGGCCTTTCGGGGCTGTCATAAATCAGGCACAGATTTTCATCCGAAAGCTGGACGCAACGGACGCCCGCGGGTTTTCCGTCCGGCATGCCCGGGATGGGCGAAGAAATGGACAGGGCGATGCAGCATGCTCCGCATCCCGGCCTGCAGGTCCTGTTTCCCCTCTTCCTTCCCGTATCTTTGTCACCCATCACTGCAGCCGCTAAAATTTAATCATGAAATCGATGTACGGCATGCCCGGGAAACCGGGTTCTCCGCCCAGGAGGCTGAAAAACGCCAGATCGATGCTGAGATTCTCACCGAGAAAACGGCATCCATAGCTGACCAGGGGCTTGTCCACGCCGGGAAAAATGAGGTTTTCGGAAACCAGGGCCAGGCGCCGGGATATCCTTTTCTCACCCCCGACCAGCACCAGGGGCTTGTCCGCAATTTCATTGCCCGCATATCCGTAACCGAGCCCGAATGTCAGGGAAGCGTCCGGGCTCCCGTATGTGCCGACGCCGTACACCAGTCCCACGGTGCCCGGTGCGATATCATCGTCCTCTTCATCAGGATCCTCCGGTTCCAACTCATCATCATCGTCAAAATCGGGGATACGGATGATCAGAGCGCCTGCCGCCCAGTTTAACTTTTCTCCGGTCGATAGGCCGATTTTGGGAGTGAAATACCAGATTTGATCCTCCATGTTTTTACCTGGAATCAGTGAGAGCCCCCCACCCAGGGAGATCTGATCCGTTATCCCGATGTTGAATGCCGGGAAGAAAACATAATAATCTGCGAAGTATTTTTCACCCTTTTCGAGCATGCGGCCTGTCGGAGAGAAAAACAGCCGCGTAGCGTTCGGATTCGGAAACCAGTATTTCCCCTGCCGCACCTTTTCGACCGGCACTTCCCGCACGCTCCGGATATTCTCGATCCGGACGGCATTCGTTCCAAACCCCCATTTGAAGAGTACGGATTCGGTCCCGATCTCCATGATCCTGCCCATCAGAACGGACCCGTCATCCAGCTCCAGGATCTGGACCATTGTGGAATCGGGGATCTTGAGGTCAAGCTTCTCGCCGGCGAGAAGCGCTGATCCCGGGGCGGAGAGAAAAATACAAAAAACAGCTGCCCAGAGGATCTTTCTGCTACGATTCTTTTTCATCGCGCGCCTCCTCCGTCATGTGGAATATTTTTCCGGGGACAGGACACCTCCGGGAGGTCTCCTCGTTTCCCTGCGTCAACGTGTTTCCAGCGGCGGCAAGCTGCCGCACGCCAGGATCCGAACCCTATTCCCGATCCCCGATTCCCATTTTTTCCGATGCACGATGCCCGAAGCATGATTCACATCCTTTCCCGAACCCCTATCCCCGAATCCCGAATCCGTTATTTCCCTATTCCCGCCTGATCCAGCAAAAAGGCGTATTGAAAAGCAGCCTCACGATACCGCTTGTACCGGCCTGAGACACCTCCATGTCCGCCGTCCATCTCCGTTTTGAGAAGGAGGAGGTTTGAATCCGTCTTCACGGCCCTGAGTTTGGCCACCCATTTGGCCGGCTCCCAGTACTGAACCTGGGAGTCCTGGAGGCTGGTCAAAACCAGAAGATGGGGATAGGTCTTCGGCTCCACGTTGTCGTACGGCGAATAGCTCAGCATATAATCATAGAACGGCCTGTCGTTGGGATTGCCCCATTCGTCATATTCACCGGTCGTCAGCGGGATGGTCTCGTCCAGCATGGTGGTGACCACATCCACGAAGGGAACTGCTGCGACTGCAGCCTTGAACAAATCCGGCCGCATGTTGATGACCGCTCCGATCAGCAGCCCCCCGGCGCTCGCACCCTCGATGAACAACCTGTCCGGCGCTGTGTATCCTTCCCGGATCAGATGCTCCGCGCAGGCGATGAAATCCGTGAACGTGTTTTTTTTCTTCAGCTGACGGCCGTCCTCGTACCAGGACCGCCCGAGTTCCTGCCCGCCGCGCACATGGCCTATGGCATACACGAAACCCCGGTCCAGCAGGCTGATCCGGTTTGCATTGAAGGAGGCGTCCATGCTCGCGCCGTAGGATCCGTATCCGTAAAGAAGAAGGGGATTGCCCCCGTCCTTCTTCAACTCCTCCCGGTACACGATGGAGAGAGGGACCGCCGTGCCGTCCGGGGCCTTGGCGTACAGCCTTTCCGTCCGGTAATTCGCCGGATCGAATCCGCCGAGTATTTCCTCCCGTTTCAGCAGTCTTTTTTCACGTGATTGCATGTCATAATCATAAAGGGATACAGGGGTCGTCATGGAAGTGTACAGGAAGCGCAACAGGCGGCTGTCCATTTCATGATTGTCCCTGGGATAAGCCATGTAAGCGGGTTCTCCGAAATCCAGATAATGGGATCCCGCACCGGACCACGGCCTGATCTGCAGCTGGATGAGACCGTTCTTCCGCTCCTGCACGACACAGTAATCCTTAAAAACCTCTATGTTTTCCAGAAGCACATCCGGCCTGTGCGGGATGACCTCCTCCCAGACGGATCTTGCCGTACGCTTCTCCGGTGTACGCATCAGCCTGAAGTTTTTGGCCGAGTCGTTGGTCACGATGTAAAAGTGACCGTCATGATGATCCAGCAGGTATTCATGCCCCATTCTCCTGGGGAGGAAAGTCCTGAAGGGACGATCCGGATGATCGGCGTCCAGGACCTGCCATTCGGTCGCCAACGTATGGGTGGAGATAATCTGCAGATATCGGTCCGACTTGGTTTTCGTCACATAGCAGGAGAAAGTCTCATCCTTCTCCTCAAATGCCATTTTGTCCGATTCGGCCGCATCGCCCAGACCATGCCTGAGGATGCGGTACGATCGCAGGGTATTGGGATCCTGCTGCGCATAAAACAGGGTGCGGTTGTCATTCGCCCAGGCCATGTTCGGGGTGACTGAAGGGATCCTGTCGGCCAGGAGGGATCCTGTTTTCAAATCCTTGAATAGAACCGTATAAAAACGCCTCCCGACCGTGTCAACCGCAAAGGCCAGGATCCGGCCGTCCGGGCTGACCCTCCAGGATCCCAGGGAGAAGTAATCATGCCCTGCGGACATTTCATTCTGGTCGAGCAGTATTTCTTCCCGGCCCTCGAGCGACCCCTTTTTCCTGCAGAGGATGTCGTATTCCTTTCCCTCCTGCTTGCGCGAATAGTAAAAATAGCCTTTCATCCGGTACGGCACCGACACATCCGTCTGTTTGACCCTGTTCCTGAACTCGCTGAACAACGTGTCCTGCAGGGCCTGGGTATGGGACATCACGGTCCGGGTATAGGCGTTTTCATCCTGAAGATATTGCAGGACTTCCGGATCATCCCTCTCCCTGAGCCAGAAATAATGGTCGATACGCGCATGGCCGAATTTTTCGAGAGTGACGGGTTTCACCGCCGCGACAGGCGGAACCGGAGAAGGTTCCGGCTGCGCTGCCAGAAAGCCGGCTGACAGAAAACACGCACACCGAAGCAGAATGCAGAATCTCCTGAACATGGAGAGGCTCCTTTTGTGAGAAGGTGATTGAACGGTTTCATCCCGTTTGGCCGTATACCCCGGGAATATAAAAAAGAAATACAGAAAAAAGAACGGGATTTTTCATCTTGCCCGGCCCGATTCCGCCTTGACAATAACCTGCGATTCCTTTACCTTTCACAGGATCCAAACAACGTGATACGGGGAAACCCATGGGCTTCAAATGCGGACTCGTCGGTTTGCCGAATGCCGGGAAATCCACGGTATTCAATGCTCTGACCCGCCTCGGCGTGGAAGCCTCCGCCTACCCTTTCTGCACCATTGATCCGCATTTTGGAGTCGTCCCCATCCAGGATGAACGTCTGGACTTCGTCATGAAAGTCGCCGGGTCCCCCAAAAAGACTCCGACCCTGCTGGAATTCGTGGACATCGCCGGGCTGGTGAAAGGCGCAAGCCAGGGAGAGGGTCTCGGGAACCAGTTCCTGTCCCATATCCAACGCGTGGACGCGGTCGCGCATGTGGTGCGCTGTTTTAAGGACGCCAATGTTTCTCATCCGTATCAGACTCTGGACCCGGTCCGCGATGCCGAAATCGTGGAGACGGAAATCCTGCTGAAGGATCTGGATACGCTTCAACGGAATCTGTCCAAGGTGCGTGCGGCTGCCAGGAGCGGCAATACGGAAATGCTCAAAAAACTGGCCTTGCTCGAATCCATCGGGGAAATCCTGAACCGCGCCCGTTTCCCGCTCCCCGCCCTGCATGAGGATCAGAAACAGGCTGCAGCCGAATTGAACCTGCTTTCCTTCAAGCCGGTCCTCTTCATCGCAAATCTGGGCGAGCAGGCGGATCCCGGTGATCCGTTGGGAAAAAAACTGGAGGGATTCGCGGCATCCCATGCGGCGCTCTGCATCCCGTTCTACGGAAAGGTGCAGGCCGAAATCGCGGAACTGCCCTCCGGCGATCAGGGGGATTTCCTGTCCGCCATGGGTGTTGCGGAGAACGGCGTGCAGACCCTGATTCAGGCCGGTTATGCGGTTCTGCGCCTCATCACCTTTTACACGGCCAATGAAACCGAGGCGCATGCGTGGACCGTCCAGGACGGGACGCATGCCGTGCAGGCGGCGGGCAGGGTGCATTCCGACTTCGAAGCCCATTTCATCAAGGCCGAGGTCGTACCGTACAAACTGCTTCAGGAATTCGGCTCCCTCAAGGAGCTCCATGACCGCGGCCTGATCCAGATCCACGGCAGGGATTATCCGGTGAAGGACGGGGACCTGATTGTTTTCAGGGTGAGGAAGTGAGGCGGGATTGATATTCCTGTTGATTTTATCATTTAAATTAATTAATATTACCATGGTCACTCTAATGTGACCATATACAAAATCAAGATTTTTATTTCCCAAAATCGGCGACCCCCTCCTGAGGGATCCTAAAGGAAAGGATTATCCGGAAACGCCTGCCGACCCACGGCCGCCTCGCTTCAGGCCGGTGAGAACAACTGCGACGCACTTTTAAAGTCCGCCGCAGTTCATAAAACACAGATCGAATATCCCCCGGCAGCCCGACGCCGGGATGCTTCGATCCGCTTCGAAGAGGAAGCATCATGAAAATTTATCCCGCAGGAAAATTCAAGGCCTTATGCCTGTCTGTTCTGGACGAGGTGTCCAAAAAACGCGAGCCCGTCCTGGTCACCAAGAGAGGCAAACCGGTGGCACAGGTCGTCCCTGTTCCTGATTCGGAGGAGGACGGGGAGAATCCATTGATCGGAAGCGTGATTTTCGAAAAAAACATCATCGATCCGGTCGACGAGGAGTGGGAAAACGGTTGATGACGGTCCTCGACACGCATGCCTGGATCTGGCTGACCAACGGCTCTTCCGTTTTCACAAACGCCGGCAGACGCGAAATCCGGAAATCAGATACCCTGGGGGTCAGCGTCATCTCATGCTGGGAAGTTGCCATGCTGGTTTCCAAGCAGCGGCTGGGGCTGTCCATGGACGTCGAGGATTGGATCCAGACTGCACTCGAAAGGCCGAAAGTACGTCTTCTGCCGATTGACCCCGCTATAGCCGTTCTTTCGACACGTCTCCCCGGAGACTTTCACGGAGATCCCGCCGACCGTCTGATCGCAGCGACGTGCCTGCACCACCAGTCGGCGCTGATCACGAAAGACAAACGGCTCAGAGACTGGGGGCAGATCAGAATCATCTGGTGAAAGACCGGCCTGCCCGTCCACCGCCACGCGTGCCTTCACGATGAAAAAACGATTTTCTAACAACGGAGTTGCCATGCTGCCCATTGAAAAACTCACCATCGACGCTCTTCTCAAACAGGCCTTCGAAAAATACGCGGATTTGCCGTCAATCGCCTTCGCAGGCGAGAAGCCCATGACCTATTCCGAATTGGAGAAGGCCGTGCGGGAGCGGATGGAGGACCTGCGCGCGTACGGCGTCGAGCCCGGGGACCGGATCGTCATTTTGGGCGACAACTGTCCCAACTGGGTGATCGCCTATCTGT
>JAFGEX010000172.1 GCA_016931355.1 bacterium | reverse complement strand
TGAACGGTTCGTAAGGCCGTTCTGTGCTCAGAACCGCAGCTTCGGACGCAGCGCCTGCAGCCAGGCAGCATGCAACGGCCGGTATCCATAAAAAAAACAATTTTCGTTTCGCCCTCATAGAGAGTCTCCTGCAATGGGATCCGTCTGCGGGCGCGTTCCCGGCAGGTAATCCGGCCTGCGCCGGAAGCCGAAGCGGGGATCGCGCGCGAAATCAAATGTCTTCATGGCGGCCCGGGCATTCCCTGGTTCTTGCAGGGGGAGCTTTGACCCGGCCGCCTGGATATCCCTTTGATTGAACGAACGATTTGTCAATCGGTTTCCAATGTGAATTTGGCCATCAGATCCTGCTCGCCCTTGGCCATCTCTTCCAGGTCCTTTGACAGGCTTGCCACGTTTTCGAGCTGGTCGCTCATTTCGTTCGTGGCCGTGTTCACTTCCTCAACGGTTTGCGTATTCTTGGAGCTGACCGAGGCCACGCGGTCCATGGCAAGGCCCACGTCGTGGGAGAACTGCTGCATGCGCTGCATGGCCTCCGCGATGTTGCGCAGCCTCTCCTGATCGACTTTCACGAAATCACTGATCCGTTTCAGCGCCTGTCCCGCCTGATTCGTCAGATCCGCGGACTGGGAGATTTTTCCCAGCCCTTCGTTCATGACCTTTTCGACCTTGACGATGTCGGTCTTGACGGTGCCGACAAGCGTGTTGACCTCCTGTGTCGCGTCCCCCGTGTTCTTGGCCAGCTGCCGGACTTCCTTGGCCACGACCATGAATCCCTTGCCCGATTCGCCTGCGCGCGTCGCCTCGATGGCCGCGTTCAGGGCCAGCACATTGACGCGCGAGGCAATGTCCTTGATCAGATCCACCACGCCGTCGATTCGGTCCGAATGCTTGCCGAGTTCCTCCACGATCTGCCAGGTGTCTGTGACCGATTTTTCAAGCGTCTTCATGGTGGCGAGCATCTGCTCCATGGCTTTCACGCCCATGCCGACTGCCTGTGAAGTGCTTTCCCCGGCCTTGGCGCTTTCGTCCGCCTCCTGGCTCACCTTGTCGATGTTGGAAAGCAGGAAATCCACGGTTTCCTTGGTCTGCTGGATCTGGTTGCTCTGGTACACGGATCCTTCGGACATGGTGTTCATGGCCTTCTTGACCTGGTTCGTGGCCACGCTGACCTCATAGGTGGATGTGGCGATGGTCTCGCTGAGGCCCATCAGGCGCGTGGCCTGGTCCGTCAGTGTATAAACCAGGCTTCTCAGGCTGAAAGGCTCGCTGTTCAACGTGATGACCGGGATGCCGCGCCTGACCGCATCGTTGATGAAATCCACCATCTCGCGGTCAACGGGAATGCACGCGATGCCCTGGTATCCTTCTTCAATCAGAGTCTGCATGGTTTTGCCCATCACCTTTGCGCTCAGGTCCCGGTTCCTCGCGGTCTCTTCCGGCACGATCCAGTCCGCCTGTACGTGGAGAGGCTTCAATTCTTCAGCCGCCTTGAGTGCGCCGTCCCGCACAGGGTACCAGAAGGCGGAGTCTTCGCGTCCGATGACCGCGAGTTTCAGCGGCTTTTCATTCGTGTTGTTGAGCGGATGGGCCAGCCTGTTCAAAGAAGCCTGCGTTTGGACCATGCCCCGGCCTTCCAGCCAGTATTGGTTTGCGTTTTCCAGGGTGACGACATCCATGTTCGTGAGCATTCTGGGCATGGCCGGCTTCCATCCCGCAGTCAGGTAATTGTAGAGGTGAATGACCGGATCATGGCCCTGAGCGAACGGATCCTGGCCGAGCGTAGCGGTGATGACACCCCTTTTCAGATACATCATGGTGTCATCCGTCATGTCATGGCACACAATCTTGATTCTGCCCTGGTTGTTCGTTTCGACCACGGCCCTGGCCGCGCCTGCAGGCGTGGCTCCTTCCGTCACATAGATGCCTGCCAGATGCGGGTATTTTTGAATGACCTCTTTTGCGTTCTGATAAGCCTGCTGATGGCTTTCACGGTTCTCGAAAATTTCAACAATGGAGATTTCCGGGTACTTGTTGCGAAGGAAGAAGGTGAATCCCTTGCGCCTCAGTTCCAGGCCGGAAGCGAGCAGGGATCCTGTGCTGACCACGACCTGGCCTTTTCCGCCGATGGCCTTTGCCATGACCTCGCCGCATTTTTGGCCTTCCAGGAATGAATCCGCGCCCACATAACACATGCGGAGACAGGGCTTTTCCGTCACGATGTTGAATTCAGCCGAGACTTTCTGGAGGTTTTCGGTGATGGAATTGAAAATCTCGATGATCGGCTGTGTGTCTTTTTCGCCGTGAACAGGAACGGTTTTAGTCTGCATGGATACTTTTGGGGAAAGATTCCCGGTAGCGAGTTCCGTCATGGCAGTGGTCAGGGAAGCCAGGTCCTTTTTGACCAGTGATTTCCCCGCACGGATCAGATCCTGCTTGGGCTTGGACACGGCGATCCGGTTGAGCAAAAAACCGCCCGGCACGATCAGGAAAACGCCCAGAATACCGGCGAGGAGCAGTATCCTTGCCAGGGAGAACGAGGCGCCCTCCAGGGCAGCCAATGTCTTCAATCCAGGGATGAGGAGTATATAACCAGCCAGGCTCAAGACAACAAACAGGAGAACGATAAACAGTGCAATAGCGACCATTTTCTGCCGGGACTGGGAGCTTAAGAACCGTGATAAGTCCATATTTATTCTCCTAAGATTAAACCATTTAAGATGGTTCAAAAACAATGCCAAAAAAATGGATGTTCATGAAAATCATGGATGGGTGAAGTTAAGGAAAAAATAGATGGGATGCAAGAAGCGTATGGTTATTCAAAACAGGACCTGCAAGAGAATTGAAAGTTCCCCGGCATCAAGCCGGGGGACTATCTTGCCGAATCTTCGCCTGGAGGCTTTTTCCCCCCATTATCTATATAATATATTGACTTTAGAGGTCATTTGGGGCCCGGTTTGTTTTTGGAAAGGGATATTCAACCGCTCAGCAAACTGCGGCCAATGCACCCGATTTCAGGTTGATTCTCCCCTTTTGCAAGCCGGGGGAGCTTTGATCCATAGGGAATAAAGATATTTGGATTTCCCCTCTTGCCTTCGCTGTCAGGTTGAAGGAACGGAAAGTTTTTCTCTTGATACTTCATTTTTATATGTTTAAATTTATCAAAATTTGGTTATTTTAGAGGTGGGGTACCGGATGTTTTCAAGGTTTTCGTTCATCTGTCTGTTTTTTTTAGCATTCTCTTTGTCTGCAAAAACGCATTTTTCAACGGATTCAGATTCCCTGATCCGCCGCGGCATAGACCAGACTTACGGAATGGCATATGATTCAGCCCTGGCCACATTTGAAAAGCTGTCCGATGATCCGGATTGGGCCATGTTGAGGCCGTTTTACACGGCAGCCACCCTGCAGTCCCAGATGATGGATTTTGAGTCCAATAGGTGGAAGGAATCCTTTTTCCATTCCATCAACCAGGCTATTTTTTTAGGCGAGCAATTGCTGGAAACCGGCGGGCCGGATCCCTGGATTTATTTTTACCTGGGAAATGCATACGCCTACAAGGGCCTTTTTCAGGTCAGGGACGGTTCCATTATCCCGGGATTCATCAATGCGCATAAGGGGGTAGGCTTCCTGGAAAAAACGATGGAATTGGATCCGGGATTCGCGGATGCGGCCATTGGAATAGGCAGTTACCAGTACTGGTCCGGCAGATTTTACCGCTACCTCTCCTGGCTGCCTTTCATCCGCGATGAAAGGAAACAGGGCGTTTCCCTCATCGAGAATGCGCTCGAAAAAAAGCCTTTTTCATACTGGATCGGACTGAACAGTCTCGGATGGATCGAATACGACAGAAAGAACTATCAAAGGGCCCTGGACCTGTTCAACAGGGGCCTGTCCCGTTTTCCGGGGAGCAGGTTCTTTCTCTGGGGAGTTGCGGACTGCCTTTTCAAAATGGAAGACTACGAGGCATGCATTGCAGTATATAAAGAGCTGCTCGCCGGCATACAATCCGCTTCAGTGAACAACGGGTACAACGAGGCCGAGTGCAGGCGCAAGCTCATGAAGGCCTTTTTTGCGCTCGAAAGATATAAGGAGACCCTGCTGCACTGCCAGGCCATTCTCAAGCTGGTGCCGGATCCGGAGGTCGAGGCCAGGATAAAGGATCATCGCAAAGAGGCCCTCGAAATCCGGGACAAGGCGCTGGAAAAGATAGGGGGATGAACGGCCATGACTTTCAGCCGCATGAAAGGATTATGGCCGGGGCCCTGTCTTTTATCCCTGTGCCTGCTCATCGGGCCTGGAGGCGGCATCCGCGCGGTTGTGGACGAGTCTTTCGAAATCCGGCTGGCTGAGGATATCGCGGATTTCGAACTGGATGATTTCTCGCATCCGGAGGCTGCCTTCATCCTTTCCGGAGTTCAGGATCCGGATACACTTGCCCGGTGCATGGCCTGGTACGGCCTCGTCCTCGACGGCGCGAAGGCTGTCATCGATTATTCGGACCGTGTGGGATCCGCGAACCGTGTATTCCATTTCCTGCACGCCCGATGGCTCAGGCATTACAGGCTCGAAGCCACGACCCTCCTTGATATCATGCACGGAAAAACCTATAACTGCGTGTCCGCGACCATTCTGTACAATCTTCTCTGCACGGACATCGGATGGAGCACGGACGCTTTTGAAACCCCGACGCATGTGTACACCCTTTTCAACAATTTTACCCGGGACATCATGGTGGAGAATACCAGTCCCATCGGCTTCAACATCGTTCAGAACCTCCGGGCTTATTCGCAGATGCTCGCCCAGTACTACCCGGACAATCAGGCCTACCGCATCGGGCTCTCCAACCTGTATCTCTTCGAGCAGAAGGGAGGAAGACGGATAGACAACACCGAGCTTTTGGGCCTGCTGGCCTACAACCAGGCCTATTTCGCGAGGAAGGACGGCCGTTTCGAAAGGGCCTATCGATGGGTGGCCCTGGCGCAGAATTTCAACAGGGATTCGCGTTCCAATCAAAAATTCGAATTGAATCTCTACAGGGAATGGACCCTGAAGCTTTATGAGTCCAGCCGCTATGCGGAGGCCTTTCAGATCCTGGCCGACGCCGCATACCGGTATCCCGGCGAACCGGATTTTACGAAGAATCTGAGAGCCAGTTTTTTATCCGCCATGAAATCATTCTGGGAGGCGAAGGACTGGCAGGCGGGCAGGGATCTGGTGTTCCGGTATCTCGATTCGGATGCCGTGAAGTCGGGGCCGGATGCGATCCTTGCCGGGATATTCAGGAATTGGGCTGCTTTTCTCGCGAGCCGGGGTCTTGCAGCGGAGGCAGGCGAAGCCGGGAAAATAGCGGAGAGATTCGAATCCCCCGGCGAATAGTTTTCCGCCCGCGATCGGAAATACGGTCATATCCTTCCTTCAAGCCTCATCCGATGGACCCTGTCCGGATAATCGGAAAAGATGCCGTCCACGCCCATGTCCGCCATGCGGCGGATGTCGTCCGGTTCGTTCACCGTGAAAACAAACACCTTCATCCCGCAGGCATGGGCTTTTAGGACAACGGGCCGCCGAATTGCCCTCAGCGCGCAGTGAAGGGAGAACGCCCCGGCCTCCCGCGCCCTGGTCACATCCGCGATGCGGATTTTCCTGTACAGATATCCGACGGGTATCCGGTTCTGCAGCAGGCAGAAACGCCTCAGACCCGCGTGGTCAAAGGAGGAAACCAGGATGCGGGGGACTTCTGTTCCGGCCATATATGGATCCAGAAAACGGGCGACAGGTTCGGCTGTGCGCGGGCCTTTCAGCTCGATGTTGAGCCCCACCCTCCCCTCCAGGGCCTCGACCACTTCTTTGAGAAAAGGGATTTTTTGGCCTTTGCCCGCATCCAGCGACCTCAGATAGTCCAGGGATCTCCACATGAGAAATCCCCGGCCGTTCGTCGTCCTGCCGAGCGTCCTGTCGTGGAACACGATCAGTTCGCCTTTCACGCAAAAGACATCCACCTCTATCCAGTCGCTGCCCAGTTCAATGCCCTTGCGTACGGACAGGACCGTATTTTCCGGTTCATGGCCTGCTGCGCCGCGGTGGCCGAAGAGGATCATGGCCCTTTTTTTCTTGATTTATTAAAAACATTTCATTAAAATATAAGGTAAAAATTTCACAAAACCCATCACAATCACGATAGGCCGGTCATGATTCCGGCATGACGGGAGAACAGAAGGGTGCACTGGGGCCTTAGGGGTGATCAAGCATCTTGATGCGAAAAGGAGTGCTTTATGCCCAAGGCTCAGGGAGGAAGTGCGGCGATGATGTCCGAGAATCCGAGGTTTTTCATCGGCATACCGCTTTTCATCGCCATGGTCTGGTGGTGCATCAACGATTACAGGTTCCTGCTGGGCGCGGTCGTTCTCGGCGGAACCGTGTACGGCCTCTACAGGATTCGGCGCAGGCTCCGCAGAAGGCACAGGATCAACAAGGTGCGGGAGAGGCGCCGGATTCGGGAACTGCTCTACCTCCAGGAGGAGGAGAGGCTGATCTGTGAAATCATGAAGGTGCGCTGGTCCATGCAGAAGGCCGGGCATCTCGGCCTGATCGAAAGGTTCGTGGAACGCAACCAGGAAGCGCTCTGGAAAAATCCGGTTGAAACCAATTTCCCCAGGAACAGCATCGAGATGGATTTCCCCTACAGTGCCGGGGACATGCGCAAGCAGCTCAGCAATCTCTACAGGCTGATCAAACGGAAAGGGTATGCGATTACCATCAGCGAATTCATCTGGCTGGTCAATCAGGAGCTGAAGAAACAGGTTTTTCACAATTTCAAGGCAAAGATGCTGAAGGAGAATCCTTCCGATCTGGATGCCTTCTGCAGCTGTCTGATCCGCTGCTACGGCCAGGATTATCCGAATTATGTGGAGTTCCTTGAGAAACTGCTCAAGGAAAGGGAAATCCCCTACGACCTGCCGGAAATGGAAAAGGAGCTGGACCTGCTTTACAGGGATTTCTCCCTGATGGATTTCGAAAGACAACTGCATGTCCAGATTGGGAAGGCGCCTTCCATTGAGGAGATCGATTACATCAGCGGAAGCGATTTCGCCGAGTTGTTTGCCGCTATTTTCAGAAAACTGGATTTTGTGATCAAGAGCAGCCGGTTGATCGGCGAGGACCAGCTCAAAATGCTCGTGCAGAGAGGCGAAAGCCGGTTCGTTGTCATGTGCATGCGCAACCGGCAGCCTGTTTCCGGCCGGCAGGTCCAGGTCATGACGGATTCCATGCGCAGAAACAAGGCGAACGGAGCCGTGCTGATCACCAATGGGGAGCTCAGCCGGTCCGCGCGCAAGATGACGGAATCCGGGGGGCGTATTCTGCTGGTGGACGGGGAAAAGCTGGAAAAACTGATGAAACGCTATCTGGAGACAGACCCATCCACCCGAATTCGTCAGCAGGGGTAGGGCAGCCGAAGGCCCGGACCGCCCGCCGCGCGGACGGACCGCTGAATCCGTCGGCAAGCACATTCCCATTTACTTGCCGCGGGTAAGCGAGCACATTCCCCTCGGATTTGTCCCGGGGTAAGCGGGCAAATCGAAAGCCTTTTTCCCCTGCAGATCGAACAGGATCCGTCGCTTGCGGCGGTGGATTTTCATCCGTTTAAACGTTAAAGAGGAGGGGGAGCATGAAGAAGGTCGGCATCGTTTTACTGGTGATCATTCTCATTGTCGTCATTATCGGGTTGTTGATCTGCGTCAATGCGGACAAGCTGGCGAACCTGGCTGTGGAAAAGAGTTTCAGCGCTATGGAAAAGGCCGTTTTGCAGAAGCTGCCGGCATCCATCCCGCAGGACAGTGTAA
This sequence comes from bacterium, assembly GCA_016931355.1. Classification (GTDB taxonomy): domain Bacteria; phylum Zhuqueibacterota; class QNDG01; order QNDG01; family JABMRT01; genus JAFGEX01. The sequence continues at coordinate 9,151 of JAFGEX010000172.1, read as the reverse complement.
GGGCGGCGTTCAGTGAAGCGCTGCTTCGGGTCAAGGCGGGCGAGGTGGATAAGGCGGCTTTTCAGGGATTTGCGCAAACGGTTCAGGGCGCCTTCACGGATCAGCAGCTGGACTCCGTTGAAATCGCGGCCATCCTGAAGGGCCTTGATGCGTTGAAGAAGCCCTGACCTTTTTTCAATGATCGCACTGTCCCGGGGTGCCGCGGTATCCGGGAGAGTGAATTCCCTGCCCGGTACCGTGTGAATCTGTCAGCGAGCGCATTCCGCGGACTTGTCCCGGGCTTTGACCCGGGGTAGGCGGGCGAATATCAATATCTTCTTCATAAAAGATCGAAAATTTCCCGGAAGCACGCTTCCGGTGAGCTTCAATCCATTAAAAAAGGTAACCTTCTTGAAAGAAGGTTACCTTTTTGATTTCTACGGGTATCATTCCCCGCGGCTTGAGCCGGATTGTTTTATTTGACTGTTCCGGTCGGTCTTTTATTTTTCCGGCTGGATGAGTATGTCGATCCTCCGGTTTTTCCTGCGGCCTTCCTCCGTTTCATTGGATGCGACCGGCTTGGATTCGCCGTATCCGAGTGCGGTAATCCGGTAGGCGTCCAATCCCGAGGTGGCGATCAGGTAGTTGCGGACCGCATCCGCCCTTTCCATTGAAAGCCTTTGATTGGTCTCATCCGTGCCGTAGGAGTCGGTATGGCCTTCCACGACCACCGTGCACTCCGGGTACTCCTTGAAAGCATCCACCACCTTGCTGAGCAGGCTGAAATACTGCGATTCGATGGTTGATTTGCCGACCGGGAAGGACAATCCATAAAGACGGATGATCACGTGGTCGCCGGTGCGAAGCACCTGCGCCTCGCTGGTCGTGAAGAGCTTCTCGACGCGTTCGTATTTTTCCCGCTGCACTCTCTGCATCTCGATCAGTTTGGAAAGGGATTCCTCCTTGGTTTTCAGGGTGCCCAGCTGCTTTTCCATGTCCGCCACCCTTGAGGAGAGCGCCGAGATCTGGGCGTCCTTGTCCGCGATTTCCTGTTTCAGCGGGGGGATGGACGATTGCAGCGCCCAGACCGCCTGGAGGATTTCGTCCGTCGGCTGTTCCACTCCATTGTCGAACTTGACGTTGACGTCGAGTTTGTCCGCGATTTTCTGTATGGGCGTCTCGCCGTCCAGCAGGACGGACTCGAGGGTCTTCTTCTCTTCCTCCAGCTGTTTGACCTTTCCGGCCAGGAAAAGGGCATGCCGCGCCTCGTAATTGGCCTCCTTGGCGAGCAGGCGGACCTGATCCGTATCGTAACGGTTTTCGATGAGCAGCTTTTCGGCCTGCGCCACAAGGGTCTCCGATTCTTCCAGAGTGGCCGGCGCCTTTTTCCGCACATCGGACTTGCCGGCCTCAGCGAGGATTTTGCGTGTTTCGTCGAGGTAGTTGGCCTTGATGGCTTCCAATTCGATCTGGCGGTAATCCCTCTCCGCCTTTCTCGACTTGGACCGGGCTGCGTCCATGTTCCCCTCTTCCAGGGACTGCACCGCCTGATAGAACGCCGATTCGACCTCCTCCCATTCCTTGCTTCTGAACCTGGGGGCTTCCACGGCCAGGGCGTCCGACCGGGCCTTCACGCAGTCCTTGAACTCCTGCAGCACGGTCTTGGTGGTCTCGATCGACTTCATGAAATACACGGTGGCCATTTTCAGCTTCTTCTGGATGTCGTTAAGATTCAGCCCCTTTTGAAAACCTTCGTCCGCAGCCTGATAGTTTTTGATTCCGGTCTTGAAATTCACGGGGGAGAAGATGTCCGCCTGTGCGGCTTTGGCCTTCTCCATCTGTTCCGTTGCTTCCTGGAAGAGCACCTTCTTGGGATCCTTGGGAGCGGAATGGGCCGCAACAGCGCACAGCATAAACGCCGCCATCATTGATGCGGCGAACTGCGTCAACCCTGCGAAACGGTTTGTTCCCATGATTGGCCTCCTGATCACAGTATGGATTGGCAGGGGTGCAGGATGCGGCGCCCCTGAGATTCCCCCGGCTGATAAAGAAAAAAGGCACGAGAAGTGCCTTTTCACGCCTTTTCGACAGCCCCGGACCGTATGCATTGGGCGCATACGCGCATTTTCCTGGGCTTCCCGTCCACACGGGCCCGCACGCTTTGCAGATTGGGCAGCCAGCGCCGCTTCGTCCTGTTGTTGGCGTGGCTGACCTTGTTTCCGGTCAGGGGGCCTTTCCCGCAGATGTCGCATTGTTTTGCCATTGTTCCGTCCTCGAACCAGGTTTAATAAATGAACTCTAATTATACAAAAAAGCCCATCAAAAAGCAAATATTAAATCATATTTTAGGGGATTATTCTTGACTTTGCGAGTAAAATCTTGTTTATTATCAAATACAAAGCCAATCGATCCAGGGGAGGACTGCCATGAAGGCCAAGGGCGCTGCTCTTTTAGCGGTGATCGTGATTCTGGGCTGTGCTTCCACGAAAGTGACGACCCGGTTCGAACCAGGGACGAAGTTTGATGCCTACAGGACCTTTCATTTCGTGGCGCCGCAGGACCAGTCCGGAAGCCCGGCCACGGGCCGGAAAGCCTTTTTCTCCCGGGAAGTGATGCGGGAGATCAGGCCCATGCTGGAAAGCAAGGGATTTGCCGAAACCGGATCCGCGGACCAGGCCGATCTGCTGGTGCATTTCTACGCCGTCATCAAGAATCAGCGGGATTTTGTCCCGCCCGCGTATCGCGTGGGACGCTGGGGGAGGGCTCATGTCGTGAGGCCCGGCCACGCGGTCAGATACAAGGAGGGGACGCTCGTCATCGACATTGTGGACCGGGCGAGGCAGGACCTCGTTTGGCAGGGGATCGGCCGGGGTGTGCTCGACAGAAAGGAGCCGGCCAAAAACCTGATCGAGTCGGTTGAAAAAATCCTTGAGGATTTTCCCCCTGCACCCTGAAGCGTGTGGAAGCTCCCCGGCGGCTCGCGATGGGGCGCTTCTAACATTTGCGGGGGGATTCTTTCCTTTTTAAGGATAAAGAGGCATGGACTTCAGGGGACAACGGAAACGGATTGTCCTGCCTGAGTTGAAGAACAGCCGGAAGTTTCAAGGATACCTTATTTCCCAAGGCGGCGGCGGTTTTGTCGCCTGGGAATGTCCATTGTTCATGATTGCCGGGAGGGCGTATGAGCGAACATTTGTACAGACTGGTTGAAGTGGTAGGCACCTCGAAAACAGGCACGGATGATGCGGTCCGGAACGCCATTGCCAAGGCTGACAAAAGCCTGGGCGCCATGCGCTGGTTCCAGGTGGTTGAAACGCGCGGTCAGATCGACGAAGGACGCATCGCCTACTGGCAGGTGACCCTGAAGATCGGTTTTTCAGTCAAGGATTCTTAAAAAAAGGCGGATCAGGCTGAATCTGTAAGCGAGCGCATTCCCCGCGGCTTGCCGCGGGGTAAGCGAGCGAATCCAAAAGTTTTCTTCCCTGCAGATCGAAGATTCCCTTGCAGTTCGCTGCCGGGGAGCTTCAGTCTGCCCGCTTGCGCATCCCCCCCCCCGGTACGCCGCGGGAAATGCAGGCGGGTGCATCACTTTTATTCCGCGACCATCGAAGATCAACCGGCGGCTCACCGTCCGGAAAGTCCATACGGATCCGGACGGGATCCGTATTTCATCCATTCTTGAAAAATTCTTCCATTTTTTCTATGCCTGCGGATCTGGCCTCCCGAATCGTCCCCCTGAACAGCACTTTTCCCGCATCCATGAACACAATGCGGTCTGCGATCCTCTGTATGCTGGATACCGTGTGGGACACGATGACAAGCGTCATGCCGAGTTTGTCCCTCATCTCCAGGAGGAGATGGTCCAGGCCTGAGGCCGTGACTGGATCCAGGCCCGACGAAGGTTCATCGCAGAAGAGGAGAGGGGGATCCAGCGCGATCGCCCTGGCCAGCGCGGCTCTTTTCCGCATCCCCCCGGAGAGTTCGGACGGAAACCGGCTGGAGGCATTCTCCAATCCGACCAGTCCGAGTTTGACGCGCGCCAGCCTGCTGATGAGCTCCCGCGGCAGCTCCGTATGCTGTTCCAGGGGAATCGCCACATTCTCCGCAATGGATATGGAATTCAGCAGGGCGCCGTTCTGAAAAAGGACTCCGATCCCCCGCAGGATCCCGTTGAATTCGGGCTCGTCCATTCCGGTGATTTCCTGGCCGAAGATCCGGATGGAGCCGGACCAGGGATCCAGCAGGCGGATGAGGTTTTTCAGCAGAGTCGTCTTGCCGCAACCGCTCGCCCCGAGAATCATGGTGATGGAATGCTCGGCTGCGTCCATGCTGACGGAGTCGAGCACCCGTGTGCCGCCGAATCCGGCCGTGAGGTCTGTTGCGATCACCGGCAAGTTTTTATTCTGGCTCATGGATGGGTATTCGTTCCCGTTCCCCTTGAGGGATACACCCCGGCGCGTATCATTCCCCGACTCCCGGAGCGGAGGATGTTCTTATTTTTCTCAATCCCCGCCGCATGCGGCGGGAGTGTTCAATCCAAGCGGGGCTGCATGCGAAATCAGCAGGCTGATCAGACGAAGACCGGCTGTCCCAGATAGAAAGCGAGTCCTAAAAGGCTGTCCGCCAGGATCACCCAGAAAATCGACGCCACGACGGATGCCGTTGTGGCGCGGCCCACCTCCTCGGCGCCGGTACGGACCTGAAAGCCGTAATAGGCTCCGATCATCACGATGAGCCAGGCAAAAACCACGCTCTTGATGAATCCGGTGAGGATGTCCTTCAGGATCAGGGCGTTTACGACCTCGCGGTAGAAGGGCTCCATCCCGATGTCCAGGTAAACGAGCCCGATCACCATGGCGCCGAAAATGCCGATCAGCATGGACAGGATGGTCAGCATGGGCATGGTCATGGTGATGGCGTACACCTTCGGCACCACGACGTAGCGCACGGGATTCAGGGCCATGGACCGGAGGGCGTCCGTCTCCTCCGTGACCATCATGGTGGCGATTTCCGCAGTGATCGCGGAACCGCTGCGGCCGGCCAGCACGATGGCCGTGATGAGCGGTCCCATTTCCCGGGTCATGGCGATGGCGATGAGATCCGCAACGAATATGGCGGCCCCGAACTGCCTGAGCTGGGCCGCGGACTGCAGCGCCAGGATGAAACCGATGAGAAAGGAGATCAGGCCGACAATGGGCAGGGAGTTCATCCCGATCAGGATGCTCTGGTTGATGAAGTCGCCCTTGCGCATGCCGCGCCGGTTGAACAGGCCGATGATGGCATAGTAGAAGGTGTCGGCGAGCAGGAGAAAGAACTGATGCAGGTTCCCGAAGATCCGCATAGCCCTGCCGCCGAGCTTCTCGAATATGTTTTCCCGGCCTGGGGGCCGGACAGGCGCCTGGGAATCGAATTTCCTGGATGAAAAAACCTCCAGTGTGCGGGCGTTCCTTTCACCCGCATTCTCGATCCGGCACTCCAGCCCGTTCTTCTCGATTCTGGACCGCAGGGCGTCCAGAAAAGCGACGCCGGCCGTATCCACATGATCCACGCCGGCCAGATCCAGCGTCAGCGCTCCCCCCCGTACCGGTTCGATGACTTCCGTTTCAGAGAGCAGAAAGGGGACGGTTGCGATCACGATCTGGCCGCGGAAAACCAGGCGGTTCTGCCTGCGCGACACCGAGGCTTCAGGCCGCATCAAAACGCTGCCTTATCCTGATTCAGTTTTTCCGAAATTTTCATGATGAACGCGATGGTTTCTTCGCCCACGATGCGGTTGACCGCGTCTGCGAACGCGTTCATATCCCTGCGCGGTTCGAGCACGACCTGCCTGTCGAAGGGGTGGACGAGAAGGGTTGCCCTGTCTTCTTTATCCAGAAGCCGGAATTCCCCGCTCAGGTGGGCGGAATCCCATTTGCCTTCGGAAATCCTCTCCATCCGGATCAATTCCCCGGTGAGGATGAATCGGCAATCCGCGGCCGCAGAGTGGTCGAGCCTCTTGAAAAGGTTCGCATTGCGGATGATGTGGAAAACAGCGTCCGAAAGCGCGTCAGAGGGCCTGACCGCCCAGTGATGGTAGTAATAATAACTCAGCTCGTATGAGCCGGACCTGAGGGCGATCCGTTCCTGGTCAAAGGCCTGCGCCACCCGGATATCCTCGAATGCCGCTGCGACCGGCAGAGGCTCAGAGCAGAAGGCGGAGGAGTCCGGCAGGGCCGGCGCTTCCAGCAGATAGTACCTGCGCACCACCGCCTTGGGCGCGCATCCTGCCCACAGGATGAGAAGACAGGCTGCCGTCATCCAGTTGGCTTTTCGCATGGTTCTAATCCCCGAGTTGGTCGTCTGGTACGTCTCCGGGGCGGGCTCCCCGTACCAGCACGGACGGGTCCTCCGCGATCAGGCGGGAGAATTCGTTCAAATAATCTGCGGTCTGCTCCAGGGTCTTGAGGGACCTGACGAAATCCGAGCGCGTCCCCGAATTCGCCTCCAGGGCCGAAAGCAGGTTGTTCAGGCTTTCGAGCGCGGTGTTGAATTCCACGATCACGTCGTTGAGCTGGTTTTTCTTGAGGGAATTGGTGATGTCCGCCAGGTTGTTTACGATCTGCATCAGCGAGTCGGACCGCGTGGCGCGCTCCAGGTTCTTCATGGTCCTCAGGGTTGTTACGGAGAGTTCCCTGAGCTGCGTGCTGGCCGCCTCCACATTGGCCAGGGTGGCCGTGATGGCTTCGTTGTTGGTCTTCAGCAGATTCTGAACATGGGACATCGTCCGTGTCGTGTTGTCGAGGAGCTGGCTCAGCCGCGTCCGGTTTTCCGGATTGGTCAAGTCGATGAGGTTGTTGAGAGCGATCTCCACCTTCTCGAATATGATTTCGGCCTGGCCCGTGATCATCTCGGTGAAGGATTTGCCGGCCGTGATGAAGGACCCCGGCTTCAGGGTGACGGCCTCGTTGCTCCCGCCGCGCAGTTCGATGAGCATCAGTCCCGTGATGCCGAGAGCCGTGATGTCCGCGTAGGTGTCCTCCTTGATCGGCGTGCCGTGGTCCAGGCTGACCTCCACGATGACCCTGCGGACGTCCTCCGGATCAATGGAGATGCGGTCCACGTTCCCGACGGTCAGGCCGTGGTACTTCACCGGGCCGCCCTCCTGGAGACCGGTCACGGAGATGTCCCGGTAGCCGATAAAATAGATGTCCTTCTGCTCCATGAATTTCGGGGCCACGATAAGCACCGTGGTGGTGAGCGCGGCGAAAATCGAGAAGGCAACGAAAATGCCGAGCCGTATTTTCTGCGATCGGGTGATCATCATGCGGATCCGGCCAATGGGTATGGGAGTCCCCTCTGACGATATGATACGGATAAAATGTTATGAGTCAAGGGAAAAATGATTTGGGAAAAAGTCGGAAAAAACTGCCTCGCACTTTGAAAGTACGTGGCAGTTTTCAGGCAGTTCACTCCACATGCATCGCCTTTTTCACCTGCGTCTCGTCCCCGGCTCGGAACACGATAAAGTATATGCCGGCTGCCACCGGATTTTTATCTTCATCCGCGTTGTCCCAGAACGCGGAGTGCCTGCCTGCCGGCATTTCCGAATCGACCAGTGTGCGGATTTTTCTCCCCTGCAGATTGCGGATTTCAAGGCGGACCGCTGATTTTTGTTGCAGGTGAAACGGGATGCGCGTGCCGCTGTTGAAAGGATTCGGGTAATTAAGAAGCAGCTCGGTTTTGGAGGGCAGGGTTGTTTCAGGAGGAACCGGGGCTGAGGTGTTCTCGATGCCCCACCAGACGGTCTTGTCCTGCGCCTGGTCGAGTATCAGGTGGAAACGGCCTGGTTCTCCGGGAACCAGGGTCCTGCAGCCGCGGGAGGCATTGCCGGTCCCGTCCAGGGGATACACGCGTATCGAATCCGCCTTTAGATCGAGCACCAGGGACAGGGACGCAGGCTCCATCCCGGTGGGCGCAGCGCCCCAGTCGTTGTGGACCGTATGAATGCCGTCCCAGATCATGCCCGTATTCTGTATCCTCGTGGAAACCGTCAAGAGCGAGCGTCTGGCTGTTTTCAGGGAGTCTGCGTTCACCGAAACCCAGGTGAGTGTCGCGAAACCGCCCGCCCTGTGCAGGGTCAGGTCTCCCGACTGGTGATTCGGATAGCGGTCGAGCAGGCCAGTGAGTCCGATGAAGGACGGAGTGACGGTTTCGAACAGGCCGCCTGTATCCCACAGGATTTCCCCCGTATCCGCAATGTAGGGACCGACCGGTTCCGGAGGCAGGCCGGATGCGTTGAACGGAGAGGTGCTTTCAAAAGAGGCGGTTCGCATGCCGTGGACAAGCGCGAGTTTTTTGGGGATGAGCCGCGGCCCGTCCCATTGGCCCGTGTCCTTCTTGGGCAGAAGCAGGATGTCGTCCCGGCTATAGTCCAGGAAAAGGGTCTGCCGGGCCGGGCCGATCAGGCCGCTGCGGAATGCAAAAGCGCAGGAAGGCATCAGGCACATCATGGCTGTGTTCCGGTGTATGCCGAAGTATCCGTCCACCTGGTCCGTATCCCAACCGGTCTGGGCCCCGCCGTAGTCAAAGAACATGGGCGCGTCCGCGTCGTGGAAAGCGGAATACGCGGTGATGAAAAGCACGCCTTCGCTCTGGTACCGGTTCGGGAACGCATGGTTGTATTCGCTGATGGTGAAGGGCTTGTCCTTTTGTCCCACGCCCGCCATCACGCCCGGAATCGTGCCGCCGTTCGGGTCGAGCACCATGGCATTGTTGTTGACCAGCCAGTCCGTGGAGGACCAGGCAACGGTCGGGAACTGGGGATGGTCCCAGTAGCTGTGATTGTCCATGTAATCGAGTCCGGACTGGGCCGCCAGGTCCGCGGGTCCGACGTTCCAGTTCGTGCCCACCACAGGCACGCGCACGCCGAGGCTGCCCTTGATATGAGAGGACATCTCCCTGAAATAGTCTTCCATGAGTTTTAGATAGAAAGCGCTGATGTCCCTGACCCGGTTGTCCGTGAATTTTACGCATTCCGAGAACGCGATGCGCTTCACGTTGCCCTGCTCCAGGGACTCGCCCGGGAGAAGCCCCTGTACCGCAGCAGTGGTCAGGCGGATGTCGTCGAACCAGCAGGTCCCGGCCTGTTCGCCGAGATTGAAGGACAGCCTCGTATCGCCGCTGCAGGTTTCCG
>JAFGEX010000171.1 GCA_016931355.1 bacterium | reverse complement strand
AGAAGGCAGACAATCCTGATTTTCCGCTTTTATCATTCATGAGGAGGCTTTTATGAAACAAAAACGCTGCGTGGAATTTGCCCGCTGATGAATCTGGTGCGCTGAAAAGATTTCGATAAATTCCTGTTGAAAAATCAAAAAAATTTCCATATATTTTTTTACAATTAAGTTATCGATAAAGTTAATGTTAAAGTAAATCTTTATCCCCATTACAAGATAATCTGAATATACACCAGACAAACTGTTGTAATTTGTTGCTCAATTCCTTTACTTTTATTGAGTTATCCTGAATTATGGGTTGAAAATTTTTTCGCTGCTTATATTCTTTATAGGTAATAAAATAAAGAGGGAGGTGATACCGGGACTTTAATGATACAGGGAGTAAAGGCATGGCCTTCCCGTTCCAGGTGATGAACCGGGGAGGAAAGGAGGGAAAAAAACATGGAGGGCAAAGACATGCGTTTGAAAAGAATCAATGGAATGCTGATCCTTTCGCTGCTCGTACTGGTCCTGGCAGCCGGGCTTCAGGCGCAGAACTACATCGGCATCGTGAATCCCAGCTTCGAGCTTCCGGGCACTGCCAAGCAGAGTGCCTGGGACAATGCAGGCGCGGACGACGTCCCCGGCTGGACCTCCGATACGCCTGCGACGGACTCCGGCGTGGAGAGCACGGGCATCGCCACGGACGGGACCTGGAACGGATTCATCAAGGGAGGCGACGACCGGGTGTATCAGATCACCGGCCACATGATCGTGCCCGGCGACGACATCACCCTTTTCGTGGATGCGAAGAATACAGGGTCTGCCACGCTTTTTGAAATATCATTCTTCAGCGTGGACACGCTCGGCGAAACGGCGGTACTCGCGAATACACAGGTCAACGTCACCGATGAAATGGCGACCTACTCCCTGAATTTCAAATCAGCCGATTACCCCGAAGCCCTGGGCAAGCTGCTCGGGATCGCGTTCGACAATGTCGGCATCGAGGACTGCTGGATCGGGCTGGACCATGTGCGCGCGATCAACAAGAGCATGGAAATCGATGTGGCCAATTACAGCTTCGAGGAACCGGCTCTCGGCAAGATCAAAGGATGGGATGAGGAGGACGGGGCTTACATCGTGGATACCAGCGAACCGGCGGAAATTCCGGGATGGGATTCGGACGACATCATTGTGGATTCCGGCGTGGAACTGGGCTGGACGCCCACGGACGGCATCTATACCGCATTCATGATGTCCCAGGACACGTCCATGTATCAGTTGACGAACTACGTGATCATGGCCGGAGACGACATCGAACTTCTGGTCGATGCGCGCATCACCTGGGCCGCCCTGTTTTTCACCATGGCCCTGTATTATGACGACGGCGGAAACCGCGCCCTGATCAACTACGAGGAATACGAATTGCTCGAAACATACGACGTCTATTCCGTGAGTTTCAAGGCGGACAATTACCCGGATTGCATCGGCCACCGGCTCGGCATCGAGTTCGACAACATCAGCGACCCGGATTCATGGATCGGGCTGGATTTTGTGAGGCTCACCAACTACAACGTGAACGATGTCGCGGGAGCGGCCGCGTTGCCGGACGGCTTTGCGCTCGACCAGAACTACCCCAATCCGTTCAATCCTGAAACCACAATCCGGTACAGCCTGCCGGCCCCGGGCGATGTCACGCTGGAAATCTTCGACCTCAGGGGTCAGAAGATCAGGACGCTTGCAGACAGGAGCGAACAGGCCGGTGTGCATGAGATCCGTTGGAACGCCGTGAACGAATCGGGCGTCAGGGTGCCGAGCGGTGTTTATCTGTGCCGCCTCCATGTCCGGGCATCCGGCAAAACCGACGTACAAACCCGGAAATTGGTTCTGATGAAATGACGCTTCCCTTGTTGTTCATCTGACCGGTTTCCGGGCTTTCCCGGAAATTGAAAAACCCCGGTTTCGTTCAGCCGGGGTTTTCTGTACGACTCACCTCCCGGAGGTCCGCCCCACGCAGACGCACTCTGTGTATAAACGCCCGGACCTCCCGGAGGTGATGAATTTGTAAAGAACGGGAAAGGGGATTCAGGAATTCGGGATTGCTGATTTTGGATTGCGGACCGAATATTTTTAAAATCAAAAATCCGCAATCCACAGTACGCAATTGAAGCTCCCCGCCGCAAGCGGCGGGGAATCTTCGATCTGTAGGGAAGAATTTATTTTATATTCGCTCGCATTCCCCGCGGCAAGCCGCGGGGAATGCGCTCGCTGACAGATTCAAAATGAATCATCCGAATCATGTGTCAGGGGCGCAGGCATTTTTCATTTGTAATTCCTAATTCCTCCTCATTCATTTAAATTCTCTTTCGTGACCAGCTTCGGCAGCACGGATGTCAAGGTCTCATAGGGCTTTTTCCCGAGCACCTGGACGACGATTTCCGCGGCCTTCTGCCCGAGCAATTCCGGATTCTGCGATACGGTGGCGTCCATCCGGCCGTCCCGGATCGCGTGCAGGGCCTCGAGCACGCCGTCATAGCCCACGATGACGGGCCACGGTTCGGGCCTCCTGTGCTGAACAGCCTGCATGGCGCCGAGCGCCATGGCGTCGTTTTCCGCAAAGATGCCGCCGAATGAAACCTCTTCGTTCAAAAAAGCCTTCAGGGTCTCATACGCCTGCTTCCTGTCGCTTTCCGCCTTCAGGGTCTTTACCACGAAAAGCTGCCTGCGCTCGATCTCGCTTAAAAAACTCCTCCTGCGCAGCAGGATGTTTTGGATGTCCTGGGATTCGATGTGCACCACGCGCCCGCCTACGCCGAGCCTGTCCGCCAGACGCATGGCCGCAGCCGTCCCGCCTTTGAGATTTCCGCACACCACGCTCGCCGTCACATCCGTGCTCATATTGTCGTCCACCGCCACGATGGGGATGCCGGCTTTGATGACGGACCTGCAAACCGAAGCGATGCCGGACGGATCAACCGGCGAAACCAGGACCGCGGCGGGTTTTCTGTCCGCGCAGGATTCAAGCTGGGCTGCCTGGCTCTTTACGTTCCTGCCGGCATTGACGATGTCCAATGCGATGCCTGCGCGAAGAGCCCTTTTCTCCACGCCGGAAACGACCTCCTTCCAGAATGGATTTTCCGCATCCGGGACATAATACACGATTTTCATGCTCATCCTCCGATCGTCGTTTCCATGCGTATGAGAGCCGAACATCCGCTGCCGGATTCATGACAGCCGCTCCCTGACGCGCTGAAGCTCCGTTTCCGTATCCTCAACGAGCTCCTTCATGATTTCGGAAACGGGCTTGATTCTGTCCACCAGGCCGACGGATTGACCGGCCATCAAAGAACCTTCGTCCACATCCCCTTCCATCACAGCCTTGCGCAGCGCTCCGACCCAGAACTCTTCGACGCGGGTCTGGGCTTCCGTCCTGGCCATGGCCTCCTCGTCGATTTTCCGGATCAGATCGAGCTGCAGCCTGCCGAAAAGATCATGAGCCCTGTTCTTGATGGCCCTGACCGCAACCACATGAAGCCTGCTGTCGTACTGCGGCGTCGCAACCGCTTCGCGCGCCTTGGCTTTGATGAAGCGCTCCTTGAAGCGGGGATGGGCCGTGCTTTCCTCCGAAACCGCGAAAATCGTCCCCATCTGCACGCCTGCCGCGCCCATGAGAAACAGGTGGGCGGCCATCCTGCCGGTCGCCACGCCGCCTCCGGCGAATATCGGCACATCCGGAATCCGGAACAGGACCTGCTGGAGCAGGACGACCAGGCTGACGTATCCCACATGGCCGCCCGCTTCCGATCCTTCCAGTATCAATCCGTCCGCGCCGTAGCCGAGCATGCGCTCCGCAATGGAATACTCGGAGGCGAAACAGAGCACCCGCGCCCCTGAATCCCTGGCCTTCCGGACCTCCTTTTCCCTTGGAAAACTGCCGGCAAAAATGACATAGGGCAGCTTCATCCCGGAGACGAGTTCCACATGGCCCGGATAGGCGGGCGCAAGGGTGATCAGGTT
>JAFGEX010000170.1 GCA_016931355.1 bacterium | reverse complement strand
GGTCGAATCCGCGTATTTTAAATCCTCCCCGCTCTCCGCAGAGCAGGACTGATTCTTTCTTCTTTTTCCCCGCCGCCTTTCTCGCTTCTGCAATTGTCCCCGCAGGAATGATCTCCCCGGCCCCGTTGGCCAATGCAGTGATGATGGTCGTGGAAGCCCTGAGCACATCCACGACTGCGACGTCCCATTTCCCCTTGCATGGACTTTTTTCGCCCGGCAACCAGGCCACATCCAGGCGCATGGCTCATCCCGCCGTGCGCAGGAATTCGCTCATCTTTTTCCTGGAGGTCAGCGGCACGAAGGGAACCGCGGCAACCGTACCGGACAGCCTCTCCTCTTTGCCCTCCTGCTGGAACTCGATGGCCGCGCTGGTTTCAAGCTGCATTGTGCTCTCAAAAAATCCGATGGGACGATTGTTCAGGGACGGTGAAATGACACCGCTCGTCACATGCCCTATTGGCCGGTTCTGATGAAGGACCTTGCAGCCCGGCATTGCCTTTCTCCTGCCTTCCAACGCAAAGCCAAAGATCCAGGGGCCTCTGTTTTCATCCCTGTTTTTGACCAGAGCCTTTCTGCCGATGAACTCCTTGTCCCAGTGTACGGCGAATGCCCAGGGATGGCCGGCAGCAGTCAGGTCAGGCCGCATTTCATGGCCGTGTAGCGGCAGACCCGCTTCAGTCCTGAGTGTATCCCTGGCAGCCAGGCCGCAGGCAGCCAGGCCCTTTGATTTCCCGGCCTCCAGCAGCAGGTTCCACAACCGCACGCCGTATTGGATGTCTGTGTACAGTTCGAATCCGATTTCACCTGTGTAACCGGTGCGTGAAACCAGCACCGGCATCCCATCCAGCTGAACGGAGGGGATGAAACGGAAAAAACGAAGGGACGCAAGTTTCTCCCTGTCCATCCAGCGGGCCAGAATTTCCGGAGATCCCGGCCCCTGCAGGTCCAGCTTGACGGTTTGAGGGCTGATGTCCTCGAGGGATACGTTGCCCGGAGCATGCTGCTTCAGCCATTTGAAATCGGATTCGATGTTGGATGCATTAACCACGAGCATCCAGTCATCCGCTGAAAAACGGTACAGAATGCAGTCATCCAGCACACCGCCCTGTTCGTTCAGCATCAGATGGTACATGGCCTGATTGTCCTGCATGCCCTGCACGTTGTTGGACAGCATGCCGTCCATCAATGCGAGGGATCCGGCGCCTTTGATTCTGAATTCACCCATGTGGCAGATGTCGAAAAGCCCGCAGGCGTTGCGCGTGGCCTGATGCTCAGCGGTTTGTCCTGAAGCATACCACAAGGGCATCATCCAGCCCGCAAAATCCGTCATTTTTGCGCCGAGCTTTACATGTTCGTCAAAAATCGGTGTTTTCACCATGGCTCCGGAGATATATCTCTGTCTAACAAGGTAATTTATTGAAAAATCAGGGGAAAGTCAATTTTGTTTTTAAAAAAGACCTCACCCCGATCCTCTCCCGGAAACTGGAGAGGGAGCGAGGCATGGGACTAATCTATAGACCCTCACCCTGATGCTCTGTCGCATGCGGAAGGACAAACGAAACATCTCCGGGAGGACTTTCCTTTTCATGGTGTCTGAAAAGGCCTCCCTGAAGTGATATGGAAGGACCCCAGGGTCAACTCCGGGATTCGTTTAATGTTTGGTGACGCGCAGAATGTCGCTGTAAACCACGAAGAGCATGAGCCCCAAAAGGAGAACCATTCCGACTTGCTGTATGATCAGTTTGACCTTGACCGGAATTTCCCTCCTGAAAAGGCCTTCAAGCGCCAGCATCACCAGATGACCGCCGTCAAGAACCGGAAAAGGCAGCAGGTTCAGGAGCCCGAGGTTGAGGCTGAGAATTGCGAGAAATCCGACCAGTGAGGAGAAACCTGTCCTCGCGCTTTCCCCTGCAATCTTCGCAATGGCAACAGGGCCTGCCAGGGAACGGAGGGACTCTTTCCCTGTGATGAGTTTTGCAAGGGAGTTGATGATCAATGCGGTCCAGTGATAGATATTCTCCCCGCCCCTGGCAAATGCCTCGAAAAAACCGGCCTTCCGCATGATGATGTTCGCCATGATTCCGATGCGCCTGACAGGAGCCTCCCCGGGCGTTTCCGCATCCTCCATCACGGATGAGACCATGGCGGTTCGCAGCGTGTCGTTTCTCAGAAATTCGACTTCCAGCAGGTCAGTCTGGGAGGATTGAATCTTCACGGTCATGTCTTTCCAGTCCGCGACTTCCTCGCCGTTGATGCGCAGGATGCGGTCGCCGTCCTTCAAACCTGCAGCCGCAGCAGGTTTGCCCTCCAGAACGGATCCGACAACGGACTCCTCCGAAACCTCGCCCACACCGTAGATCCAGACGGCTGATACGAAGATGACAAAGGCGAGAAGGATGTTCATGAAAGGCCCGGCCAGTATGGTTGCCATGCGTTTGTATATCGGCTTGGACCTGAATTCCCAGGGCTGAGGATCCTTTGCCAGCTGCTTGGTGTCCATGCTCTCGTCCACCATGCCCGCGATCTTCACATAGCCGCCGAGAGGGATGGCAGAGACGCAGTAATCCGTATCCCCGATCTTTTTACCGACCAGCCGTGGCGGGTATCCCAGGGAAAAACGGTCCACGCGCATCCCGGACAACTTGGCTGCGAGAAAATGGCCGAGTTCATGGATGAAAATGAGCACGCCGAGAACAAATGCGGTTGCGAGAATAGTGGTGATCATTCAGGCCCCTCGAAATTTAATGAATCCATTGAACTTTTATTATTCTCCCGCCCCTTCTTCCCCACCTGGGCCCCCGACAAAAAATTTCGCGGGCGACAACCTGCCACCTCCGGGAGGTCCGCCCGGACCTCCGGAGGTGATTAAAGCCTCCCCAGCCACTCCCTCGTCTCCGCATCCTCCTGCAGAATGTCCTTCAGATCCGTGCAGGGTCGGACGGGCCTCTCTTTCAGGGCCTTCCCGACGATGCGGGGGATTTCAGTAAATCCGATCTTTCCCTCCAGAAACCAGCCCACTGCGATTTCGTCCGCTGCATTGAAAACTGCAGGCGCTGTGCCTCCTTTTTCAAGCGCCATTCGGGCCAGGCCGAGTCCGGGGAAACGCTCGCTGTCCACAGGCAATAATTCCAGGTTGACGGGGCTTGTCAGATCCATGCCTCCGAAATCAAAGGCCCAGCGCTCCGGATAGGCCAGGGCATGGGAAATCGGCACGCGCATGTCCGGCTTGCCGAGCTGGGCCTTGATCGATCCGTCCCGGAATTCGACCATGGAATGGATGATGGATTTCGGGTGTATGACCACGTCTATCCTGTCCGGCTCGATTCCGAAAAGCCATCGCGCCTCTATGAT
>JAFGEX010000169.1 GCA_016931355.1 bacterium | reverse complement strand
GCCTGCAGGGTTCGGTTGATGAAGGTTCTTCTGGTCATGGGTTTCACGGCGGTCTTTCGCTCCGGCAGGGACGGAATGCCGTCCGCCCCTGCAGTTTTGATCCGGTTGTGCGGCACTACTTCTTCCCGAAAAGTTTATGCAGAATCCTGTCCAGGCCGGCGAAACGCCCGGTCGGAAACAGCATGATGACGACCAATCCGGCGACCTCGACCAGATTTTTGTTGACGATCATGTAATGCCCTTCCATCGGTATGGAATAGAAAAGCCCGACGAAAGGAGGATTGCATACGTAGTACAGCATGATGATCGCGATCCCGGCAAGCGCGGCCAGGCGCGTGAAGCAGCCCAGAATCAGGCCCAGTCCGATGGCGGTCAGCCCCCACATGTTGAGCACATTGACCGCATCGAGGACGGCGGCGTTGTTCGCCATCCATTTGAAAACAGGCGCGAAAATCCACTTGGACTGAAGCAGAAATCCGGCCGCGGACCAGTTGCCCAGGAGAAGCTTGGCCACCCCTTCATACAGGAAGTGCCAGCCGATGATCACGCGCAGGCCGACCAGCGCGATCATCTGCCATTGCTGCAGTTTTTTTTCATCCATGTATCCGTCAGTCCTTTCCTTTTCCTAACCGACCCCGGGATTCACCCCAGGGTGGCGCGGGTTGTGCAGGGGTCAAACCGCAAATTCCCCGGCATTGAATTCAAGCCTGCGGCCCGCTTCAATGGCCTCGTTCACCTTGAGCACGGACACCGCGGTCTCGTATCCGACCTCCGCAGGGCAGTTCAGCTTCTCCCTGCCCCTCACCGCATTGAAGAAATTCTCCAGATGCGGCTTGTGGTAGGGATCGTTGAATTCGACCGGGAGCTTGTGCTCGTCCGGAGACAGGGTTTCCCGTACATCAAGAACGGCAGCCGTCTCCTCCTCCGATTTTTGTTCGACAAGCTTCGGCGCCAGCACAAAACCCCTGCGCACCCATTCATCCCATTGCGGGGCCGAGACCTCCCGGTACACCGATCCCCGGCTTCCGGACTCGGAGATCACCAGGGTGCCCTGATCGCCCATGAAATTTTCGAAATACCCCTGGCTGGAATTGGTGGTCTGGGTTTGGTAATAGGCCCGCACCCTGCCCTGTCGGGTCTGGTACTCGTAGATGGCCATGACCGTGTCATACCACTCATGCGTGGCCGGGTCATAATAGTCCGTGCCTCCGCTCGCAGTGACCGCGACCGGCCGGGCATCCAGGAACCAGCTGTAAATGTCGATCTGATGCGAGCCGAGATCCACGATGGGGCCTCCGCCCAGGCCCTTGAACCAGCGCCAGTTCCGGAACCGGTTCATGGACGAATATCCGTATTTTTTCAGCTTTGCGTCCGGGATGGCGTATCTCTGGGGCCAGCCGAGATCGGGCTGTGCGGAGCGGTTCCACTGGCCGTTGATCGTGACGATGCGTCCGATCATGCCCGCCTCCCTGAGGATCTTTTCATAGCAGTGGATGTAACGCGGGTTGCTGCGGCGCTGATGTCCGATCTGCAGCAGCTTTCCGGTTTCCCGGGCCGTGATGACCATGCGCCTCGCGTCTTCCAGGCTGTTGGACATCTCCTTTTCGCAGTAAACGTTCAGGCCTGCCTGGAGGCAGTCGATGGTGTGGCGGGCGTGCCAGAAATCCGGCGTGGCGATGACGACCGCGTCCAGATCCTTCTCCCCGTCCAGCATGTCTCGATAATCTTCGTAGCCATGGACATCGAATTTGTATTTCTTGAGCAGGTTGACCGTCTTCTTCAGGTTGTAGTCGGTCCAGATATCGCAGACCGCCCGGAACCGGAGGCCGGGGATCTTGAGCATGGCGTTCAGAAGCACCTCGCCCTGGGCGCCTGCGCCGAGCAGGGCCACGTTGAGATCCGGACCGGGAACCGCAGCGGGTGCGGTCTTGGCCGCCCTTTTCTTTTTGTCGTATCCGATCTTCTGCAGCAGGGACGCGCCGAAAAGTCCCAGCACAGGGACCGTGGCCAGTCCCTGCAGGAAATCCCTGCGGTCAAGCGCCCGCCCCGGTTTCCCCGCGGAGGCGTCTCCGCTCTTCTTTTCATTTTCGCTCATGTCCGTTCCTTGTGAAAAGTGTTCTGGTTAAAGATTCCAGCCGTCCCGGTAGGCCATGGACAGAAAGGCATTGGCCTCCGGATGGTTGGTGATTTCCATTTTCACCGGATCCCACTCAAGCGTCTTGTTCGAGCCTTTGACCCTGATGGCGATGTTGCCGAGAAGCATGGTTTCGGTCAGGGGGCCGGAATAGCTGAAATCCGTGGTGGATTTCTTCCCGGATTTGCAGGCTTCGATCCATTCCGCGTGTATGCCCGGGGAGCGGGGGATGGATTTTTCCGGCCGTTTGAAATCCTGCATCCGGCTCTCGGGGATGAGCCTCGGATTGGCGCCGTATGTGCCGCACATGAGTATACCCTTCTTGCCGATGAACAGGACGCCTCCGCCGCCGTCCCCCATGCGGCGGCCGGGCTCCAGCGCTTCGGGCCGCGGCGGCGTGAGCCCGCCGTCGTACCAGTACAGGTCAACCGGAGGCTTTCTCCCGCGCTTCGGGAAACGGTATTTGATGATCGACGCCAGCGGATAGGCATCGTCGGTGAACTGCGTCGAAGAGGCATGCACGGATTCGGGATGCTTCAGATCCAGCGCCCAGTAGGGATGATCCAGGATATGGGCGCCCATGTCCCCGATGGCGCCGCTTCCGAAATCCCACCAGCCCCTCCATACGAAATGGGTGTAGGAGGGATGGTATTCGCGCCACGCGGCAGGCCCGAGCCACAGATCCCAGTCGAAATGCAGCGGGACCGGAGCGGATTCCTTTGGCCTCTCCATGCCCTGCGGCCAGATGGGCCGGTTGGTCCAGCAATGCACCTCGGTTACTTTTCCGATGGCTCCGTCCTCGATCCATTCATTGATCAGCCTGGCTTCCTCAGTGGCGTGGCCCTGATTCCCCATCTGCGTGACCACGCCCATCCTTGCAGCCTCCTCCGCCATTTTTCTGGCTTCAAGCACGGTATGGGCCATGGGCTTCTGCACGAATACGTGTTTTTTCATGCGGATGGCATACATGGCCGCAACCGCATGCGTATGATCCGGGGTGGAGACAGTGACCGCGTCGATGGCTCCGCTGTTCTCATCCAGCATTTTCCGGAAATCCCGGTACCGTTTCGCCTTCTCGAAGCGAAGGGCTTTTTCCGGATCCACCTCCTGAGCCCTGGCCAGAAAACCCGCCATTTTTTCATCATCCACATCGCAGAGGGCAACGATGTTCTCCCCGCCTACGGCCAGGATGTCCGAAGTCCCCTTGCCGCCTGCTCCGATGCAGGCGATGTTCAGCCTGTCGCTGGGTGGCGTATAACCCGGTCCGCCGAGCACATGCCTGGGTACTAGGGTGAAGACCGCAGCAGCAGCGGCCGTACTCCCGAGGAAATCCCTTCGCGTCAGGGACCCTGTGGTTTTTGGGTTTTTCATAGAATCCTTTCCTGATCTATCCTGACCGGAGCGGTTCGCAAACCGCCCCCTTTTCTCAAACGATTACCGGGTTATACCCGGTTGCGCCAACAGCCTATTCCTTCATCCTTTCCAGGATTTCCGCTGTACGGCGCCTGGTTTCCTCATCCCGCGTTTCCTGCGCCAGGCGTTCCAGCCATTTCATTGCAGAAGCCCGATCATTTTCAGCCAGGGTCCCGGAGATCTGCAGAACCGCAGCGCCTGCCTCCTTTTCAAGTTCCGGATTTTTGATGCATTCGAAAGCCATGGAAGCCGCCTCTTCACAGGACAGCCTGGCGATCCCGGACAAAACCTGCCGCTTTTCATTGGCCTCCGAGGCGAGGCCCATCGCCGTGCGGTAATCCTGCATCGCCAGGGCGCACGGCCTCTCGCCTGTCCCGGCCAGCCGGATGTAACCCCGCAGGGCCAGAATCCGGTCCACGTCATCCTTCGAAGTCTTCGCGGTCTTGAGCAGTTCCGGCATCGGCGCACCGTCCGGCCAGTCCGACAGGGCGCGCACAGCGGAGGTCCGGATCTCTCCATGCTTCGAGCCCAGTTCGGACCTGAGCAGGGAAAGGCCGGATGCGTCTCCCCATTTACCCAGCACCTCCAGAAGCGAGCCCCTCGCCTGCGGGCTTTTCACGGTCGGATAACGCGCCAGCACCGTCCGGGTCCTCTGGTCCGTCTCCTCTCTCATCCCGGTCATGGCCAGGGCCCTGGAAGCCTCCCTTCTTTCGGTTTCATCCCCAACCGATATCAGCGCTTCCATCAGGCTGGAAAGGAATTCCGGATCCGCGGTCTCCGAAAGCGACCGGTACGATTCCATGCGGATTTTTTTGTCCGGATCCGAAAGGCATGCAATCAGAACCGGCGTTGCGCCTCTTACCCGCCTGGTCTCGAGGCTGCGGATGAGCTCGATCCTGACCGGGCCCTCGGACCCTGGTATTGATGCAAGGATCAGGCTGTCCACAGCCTGCGCTGGAATCGAGGCAAGACTCTGGCGTGCCGCTTCCTTCTCCAGGCCCTGCGAAACGGCAGCCCTTTCAGCGAGCATTAAAGCCGTGTTTTCATCCCCGAGCACGCCGATCGCCCTGAGCGCGGAAAGCCTCACTTCCGGATCATCCTGCCGCGACATTTCCAGGATCGCAGGAAGGGCTGCCGGATTGCCCAGTTCCGCCAAAGCGGAAAGCAGCTGTATCCTGTGCCGGTTCGAAAGCGCCGGCCATAGAGAGACCACAGGATACACATCCATGTTTCTGAATTCCGGGATCAACGCAATGGCCGCCGACTTTGCCGCGTCATCTTCACCCTTCAATATCCCGACGATGGCGCCCGGCTTGTCCTGCGCGGCACGCAGCATCCCGATATGCGCGGCCGTGCGCACAGGATCCGGTTCCCCGCGGTCCGTGAAGATGCGGTACAGATCCGCTGCCTCGTCCTTGCGGCCGGCCTGTAACCGGCTGCCCGCACAGATGAGCAGGGCCTCTGCTGCACAGCGGCGCAGCGGTTCCTGTGCCGAATCGAAAATTTTGCGTAAAGCCTGAACCGATGCGGGATCCGCAATCTTTCCGAGCGCAGCGACCGCGGCCAGGGCGGCTTCGGGATCCCCGCCTGTAGCCAGCTTTCTCAGGGAAGGGACGGCGACTGAAGCCCGGCGGTTTCCCAATGCATTGACGATCCCGATTCGCTCCCTGCCTTGCTTACCGGAGAGAAGTTTCATGAGCACCTTTTCCGGTCCGGGCCCGGGGATGCGTTCAACGGCTGAGAGAGCCATATCGAAAAAGGCGCTGTCCTTTGCAAGGGCCGTCAGGGCCGGCAGAGCCTTTTCGTCGCCCATGATGCCGAGCTCCTGGCAGATGTACTGTTTGGCAGCCGGAGGGGCAGGCGAAAGCAGGAGGCGCGTCATTTTCTCCTGTACGACGGCGAGTCTTTCAGGAATGCCGTGAAGAGAACGCAGCGTGTCTGAAAAAGCGATGAGCACGGTCCTGTCCCCGCCCCAATCATGCCCGGCGATATCCGCCAGCATGGCGTCTATGCGCGATTCCGTCGCCGCATCCCCGCCTAAAAGCAGGGCCTGCATGCACAGGAGAAGTGCAGGCAAAATCATTTTCGTCCGCTTCATGTTCCGCCTTTCATCAATAGGGAAGCGTTATCCCGTCGAAAAAGCCGCGATCTTTTCCTTACAGCCGCCATGGGCTGCGCATGGGCCTCTCCATCATCCGGTCCGCCTCCCCGTCGTTCTCAAACTTTTCCCGGACCGGATCCCAGGTCAGGGGCCTTTGAAGCCGCATCGCGATATCATCCAGATGGCAGACTGTATCCGAGCTGACGGCGGATTCGACCGGGCACACGGGTCTGCGGCCCGTGCGCACAGCCTCGAGGAAATCGCCGCGATGATCGCCGCCGGAGGGAAAACGCACATCCGAAGCGCCGAACTGGATCTTCAGAAGGCTCTCGGGGTATGCGGCCAGAAATTCCCGGCCCACATAGACCCAACCCTCCGTACCGAGGAAAAGGATCCCCATCCAGCCCAGCTTGAACTGTTCAGCCCTTTTGAGCGCGGTATGCATGTCCATGTGAATCATGCGCGCGCCGCAGGCGTAGGCATGCTCCACCTCCCAGGACCGGGCCGTATCATACAGTCCCCTTGAAGGGAAAAAACCGGTCCCTTCGACCTTCACGGGTCCAGTCCCGTCTGCTCCGATGGCCCATTGGGCGATGTCCACATGATGAATGCCCCACGCTCCGCTGACGCATCCGAGCGAATAGTCGTAGATCAAAGTCCAGTTCCGCGTGCACCGCTCCGCCGTGTAGGGAGCCCATGGGGCGGGCCCGAGCCATCTGTCGTAATCGAAACCTTCGGGTACCGGCTGTTCGGGCTGATCCGGGATGGGCTTGTAATCCGCGGAACCGGCCATGACCGCCTTCAAAGCGCCGATTTTTCCGTTGCGCACAAGCTCGCAGGCGAAACGGAAACGCTTGTCGGACCGCTGCTGCGTGCCGAACTGGAAAACCACGCCATGTCTTTTAACCGCCGCACGCACGGCCCTGGCTTCGGCCATGGAACGTCCCATGGGTTTTTCATAATACAT
>JAFGEX010000168.1 GCA_016931355.1 bacterium | reverse complement strand
GGTCCAGTCCGCTGATTAAAGTTGCGGCCAGCCCGTCCCTGAAATGCACGCCCCCTTCATTGACCGTATTGTCCGTCCCGGCGTTTCTCAGCACCAGAGATGAGAACCTTTTTACCGCAAGCCCCTCGAATACCGGATATTCCAGCAGGGGCATTCCGTATCTGCCGCGGAAAAAGACGGCGAATGATTTCTGGGGCAGATTCCGTGTCGTCTTGCCGTGCATCACGAGGCCCGCGTCTTCGCTGAAACCACCGGACGCGTCCGGTTCAAAAAATTCAATGTGAACGGGACGCTCCCAGTCCTCCCAGTAATTCGCAGGGGGGCCTACAGGATTATCCGGATATCCGCCCATGGCGGTCCCGTTTCCCTCCACATAGATGCCGATGTCGTCGTCAAAAAGATTGTCCGGATCCGTTGAAAGGGACAGGACCGGAAGATCGGCTTTTTCCCGGATGATATAAGAAGCGGATGACACGGGCCCGGGGAGCATCCCAGACCGGAAGGCCCTGGCCCTGAGCACCGTGCTGGTTTCAATCCTCACTGGAGCAGAATACAAGGTCGAAAAGGAATCCGGTTCCGATCCATCCACCGTATACCGGACAACGGATCCGGCATCCGCCAGAAGCGCTACTGTCAGGGCCTCTGGATAGAGACCTGCAGGGAGTGAAGCGGACGGGATTTCCGCGAATCCGGAATAAGGATCCGTCACATTGCTCCGGCCGGGCGTGGCTTGCGGAAAAATGACCCGGTTGTCCGCTCCGTCCGGATGCCTCCCAGAGCTGTAATCCACCGGAAGCGGTTCAAGGCGAAAAGCGTCCCGCTCGATACCGTTCGCATCCAGAAGCCGAAGGGATTCCCCGTCCCTGTCGAGCCTGAAATTCGTGTGAAGTTCCGAACCGGGACCGCCGGAACGGTTCTTCCCCGAGGCGAATACGATCAGAAATCCGCCCGGATCGAGTATCTTGTCCGGGAAAATCCATTTGCGGGGGAACTGAGGGTCATCCGTCAAAGCCCATCCGCCGAGATCCGCCGGATACGCGGAGGCATTGAACAGCTCGATCCAGTCCGGCGAATCGCCGTCTAGATCCGCAAGGCAGGAATCGTTGGATGCCATCACCTCGTTGATCAGAACCTGCCCTGCGCTGATCCCGGATCGGAGGAAGCAGAGAGCGGCCAGAAGTTTGATGAAGATCCGCATGAAAATTCCGCACTTCTAAAAAGACGCCTATAAGAAAAACGGTCCGCCATGAGCGGACCGCAATCAAGTGTTATGATGTCCTGCCCCGCTACTTGAGAAGCAGCCATTTGCGTGACGCAATCCGGCTTCCCGCCTGCAGCCTGAAAAGGTAAAGCCCGCCGGGCCTGTTTTCAGCCTTCCAAACCACCCGGTATTCCCCTGCGCCGAGGATTTCGGAAAGAACACGGGCGACGTGCCTACCCGTTGCGTCATAGACATCCAGGGTGACCGGACCGGAACGTCCGACAGAGAAAGGAATGGTCACGGACGGATTGCCCGGATTCGGGAAAAGATCTCCAAGTCGAAAATCCCCGGGTCCCACGCCCGCCGGGCGCTGGACGGATGTGCCGGACAGGTCGAGCTCGTCCAGGTTTCCGATCACGGCCCCGTCCGCGTTCTTCACCTGCAGCGCCAGGCGATCGACTCCTCCGGAGAGTGGAAATGGAAATGCCTCATTCAGCGAGAAGGTTTGAAGCGGTGTGACCGTGTGTTCGGACCCCTGTGCCAGGACCCGGCCTTCCGCATCCAGGGCAATGAGCTGAGCGGTTCCCACGTGGAAGACACCGTACTCACCGGATACGGATTCCCCGTTTACCTGCAAACGCCCGGCTATGGCTCCAACGGGATTGATGTCCAGTATCGGGCCGTGCACCTTGGCGGCGTACCAGTCAATGGTGAATGTGGTGCGGCCGACATTTGCGGCCATTTCGACCATCGGGCCGTACACTTCGACCTCCGCATAATACAAAGGAGCGCCGGCAACCCAGACTGAAATACGCTGGCCCCCTTCCGGGTATTCCTCGCCTTCATACAAAGGAAATATTTTGGCGTATGCCATGCTGTCTTTTTCGTCCACATAACAAATCCATCCCTTGCTCGGATCCGCACTGATTTTTGCCCCGCTCGCCTTGTACTGAACACCGTAAACACCGGGAGCGACCTCCCCCTTCCAGGCAGGGGACGGATTCTCAACCAGCACGCCATCCTCGCCGAAAACACTCTCCGGATTGATTGGGAAATAAACCCAAAAATTGTCGAAGTCCTTTTCTCCGGGATGATTCACGATGCTCTGGGTGACGTCCCAGACGCTCCAGGAGACCTTGGACTTGCCCTCGTTGATCATCGTCTGCTCCATGCGCACGCGGCTCGTATTCTTGAAAATCGTCGTTCTGCGTTCGAGCCTGATGTTCGGGGATTTCTTTTTCTCCAGGGGGCTTGACACGAAAATCGCCGCGGAATCCGGCGTTGTGAATTCCACACGCGATGCATACACGCCGAAATCAAGATGGGGCGGCGGTGGCCAGTTCCACCGGTCCTGGGGTGCCGGCCATACCTTGTAGCCGCCCCAGGTCGGCCACCCGGTGTATGACGCCGGATCGTACGTCTCGTCGAACGCATCCGGATTTGTGAAGATGGAAGGATGATCTCCCAGATCATATTGCATCACCCTTGCGCCGATCTCAGGAACGGTCGCCAGGGTGATGATGCCGTTCTGCATGACCAGGCAGGTCCATGGCCAGTCCAGATAATGGGATGTGGAATCCAGCGTGACCTCTTCGGCCTGCAGGAAGAGTGCGGTAATAGGCAGAATACAGAGTGCTGCAAGGGAACGCTTGATCATGAAAGCTCCTTTCCATGTATGTTCCGGATGACAAAAAAAGCCTCGATCATCAGCCATAACGCCAGGGCCAAAAGGACGATGCCACTGATGCCCGTTACGTAAAGATCCGTGCTGGTTGGAACACCGGCTCCTTCCCGTAAAAAAGAAAGAAGAAACGGCCTGATCTGGAGGACTAAAGACCAGAGCGTAAACACCATCATGAAGGCCATGGGCAGGAGCGTGAATACCGCCTTTTTACCGCTCCGGCTGAGCCATACGGAGATCACCAGAAGGGTCAGGCTCGCCAGAAGCTGGTTGCTGGTGCCGAATATGGGCCAGGCCACAAGATAGGCCTTTTCCTGGGTGAAAAGAAAAAAGAGAAGCGGCAGGAGCAGCGTGACGAGGATTGCTGCAGCCGCGCCCTTCCTGGATCTCCAGCCGAAAAGTTCCTGGATGATGTAGCGGCCGAGACGCGTGGCTACATCCAGCGTGTCATAGACGAACGTGGAAAAAGCGAGCAGCGCGAAACTCAATCCGAATCCATGGGGGACCCCGATCCTTTCGAGATAACCGGCCAGGCCCCGGGCATAAATGAAATTCGGATCCCCTTTCAATGCCTCATGACCTGCAGGCAGCATCATCACGGTTGCGAGGGCCAGAACCGCCACCAGTCCTTCGAGTATCATGGAGCCGTATCCCACGACCAGGGTGTCGGATTCCTTGCTGATCTGCTTGGACGTGGTGCCCGAGCTCACGATCCCATGGAATCCGGAACAGGCGCCGCAGGCCACGGTGATGAAGAGCACGGGAAAAATCAGCCTGCCGTTGTAGAGGCTGGCGAATCCGTCCAGGTTCAGCGCAGGATACTCGATGCGGAATCCTCCAAAAAGGGATCCCAGCAGGGCGGCCGCCATGGTGAGATAGAGGAACCATCCGCCCAGATAGCCCCTGGGCTGCAGCAGCAGCCAGACCGGTATCACGGCTGCCACAAAGCAGTAGACCAGCAGGACGATTTCATAGGTTCTGACCGGGATGCCCATCAGAATCCCTGCCAGGGATTCTGGCAGTTTTCCCCCGGCCCAGATGATCAGGAAAAGGACGGGGATGAAGAGAAGGGTCGCTTTTGAAAGCTTCCATTTGGCCTTGAAGAGCAGAAGCCCCAGTGCCAGGCCGAGCAGGAGATAGAGCAGGGAACTCGACACCACCGCCGGGCCGAACGCCGTGCCGGCTGCCACGGTCTTGAAGCTCTGGGCAGTCACATCCGCGAACGCGATGATGACATAAACCAGCGCGAGCCATACGAAAACGAGAAAGAGGATCTGGACGCGCCTGGAAAGATTCTGCCGGGCCAGTTCGCCGATGGAGGCGGCTTTGTGCCTCACGGAGGCCAGGAGTGAGGAAAAGTCGTGCACGCCGCCAATGAAAATGGCGCCGAGCAGTATCCAGAGAAGCGTGGGAAGCCATCCGAACCAGATGCCTGCCAGGATGGGCCCCACAATCGGACCTGCGGCCGCAATGGCGGAGAAATGCTGGCCCAGAAGAAAACCTTTGCCTGCAGGCACATAATCCATGCCGTCGTCGACGGCGCAGGCGGGCGTCGGACGCGCATCGTCCAGATCCAGACGCCGCGACAGCCATTTCCCGTAGAATACATATCCCAGGGCGAGGATGACCATCGAAACCAGAACAACAACCGCGATCATTTGAAACAGTCTCCAGAAATCATGGGGATCGCAAAGACGTCCGGCGCATGCACCTCAGAGCATGCTGCCGCCAGCAGTGAAGATGGGATTTGCGTCTTGTCCCGGAACCGCCTCAGATTTTAACTTAAGGCTTCCGGGGACAAAAATCAATACCCGAATCGCGGATTCACGACATTGTTGAACAGGGAGCCGAATGCATATTCGAATCCCAAACTGAAATAATAGGAGTACTGCGTGGCAAGCTGCCTTCGCCTGAGGAGGATCTCGACCAGATCCGATCCGCCCTTGACCAGGGAGAGCTGATCATGAATCCTGGAAAAATGGCCGTACGCGCTGACTGAAAATCCCTTAAAGAGGCGCACCGAACACTCGGCCCAGAAATTGATTCGGTATTTTGACAAATCTCTGAAATAATGGGAGACGGATACGCTCGTCTCCAAGTCTCCCCAGGGTTGCCGTAACTCCAGAGTGGCCTCGATTTCCTCCGAGAGCAGCATTTCCGACAACCGGTCGTAGATGGTGATTTCCTCGTAATCATTCGTTCGCGCGCCCAGACGGTATATCAGGCGGAGTTCGCGCCGGGTCGATTCCGAATACGGAAAAATATCATATTCGACAGCCGGTGACAGTCCATAGGAAATGCGTATATTTTCATATGTGGAACGGTACACAAAGACTGAAAGGCCCGCTGACCAATGGTCCGAAAGGCTGCGTACGGCCAGACCGTTGAAGGAACGGTTCTCGGAGCTGCTCACATAAGTCGTATCGCCTCCGGCATAGACCGAATCCTGTACCGTGGAGCGGTTTTCGTAGGTCCTGCCGCTGGCCGACAGGCGGATTTTCCAGGCTTCGGTCACATGATCCGCCGAAAGACTTGCGTTGACGGAAGATGATTTTTGCATCTTCTCCCCGTCGATCCATCCGCGCAGCCGGGTCCTGAAAATCCAGTTGTTCCATTTGTCCTTTTGCTTCCGGACGTTCCCGTTATTGTTGTAGGAAACATCCAGGGTCCCGGCCAGAGGGGTGCGGTTGATGAACGGCACCAATCCGAGTTTGAGGTATTGCACCATCCTTTCCCGCTGCATGTCCCATGTGTCGTCGAATGAAGTCGAATAAACCAGCGTATCGCTGAGCGCTGCGAAACCGTTCCTGCCGATGAAGGCCATGGCGACCTCCCTCCCGCCGCTGCCGGTCTGCCGCCGCGTCACCAGAATGTGGATGTCCGCCTCCTTTCGGTCGATCACATAATCGACAAAATCGATTTCCCGGCGGATGAAATTCATGTCGCAGAAGTCATGATCACAGTCGAGGTAAATCCTCGGGGCGGAAGGATTCGGCACCGCAGCGGAAGATGCGCACAGAACAAGGGCTGAGGAGGAAATAAAAAGAATAAAACACAATACATGGCGTGGAATCATGGGTCTCTCCCCGATGGAGGTGGAAAAAAGGTGTTTCCGGCGTCCGGACTGCATATACGGCCTCGTTGACAGGCCTGAATGTTTTCAAGCGGGCGAATGCCCCCGGCTGAATGCGGGGCCATCGGGCGGATATCCGTTTCTCTATTCTTTGCTGACCGGAATTTCCCAGGCAGTGCATCGCCGGGGAGCCTCAATGGCCCTGGATAATATAAAATCAAATCGTGGGATTGGCGCTGGAGCAGGGGGTGATTTTACATTTGCTGACAAAATTTTACAGGCGTAAAAAAACGCGGCCTGCAAGCCATGCAAGCCGCGTATTTTTCCGCGTGAAGGGAACTGCCGGATTAATTCTTGATTTCCAGGCCGCTCATGATGATCGTCCCCGTGACGATGAGACGTTTTCTCCCCGCGGCCTTTTTCACCCTGTCCGTATCGGCCCTCGTCTCGTTGTCGATGCCGCCGAGTATGGGAGTGGCGCGCAGTTCCACCTGCCAGGTTTCCGGAATTTTAATGGAAATGCCTCCCCAGAAGGCGAAGGCGTCCAGGATCATCTCATCCCCTTCGATCTCGGAACCGGACAGGTCGATGTCCGCGCCGCCCATGACCGCTGTGATGTTTCCGCCCTTGAGATTTCTCGAGGTATTCCGGACATTGGCGCCGCCGAGGATGTAGGAGAGATGCAGATAATCCGAATCCTGGATGTTCCGGCCCTGCAGGCCCGTGTGCCGGATCATGCCCAGGCCGACCAGGATGATGATCACAGGCCAGAAGTCCCAGATGTGAACATCAAACCAGTCCAGATTGTTGCCGAGGAAAATCAGCCCCAGCCCGATCAGGACAAGGGCCCCGATGAAGTTCTTTTCCTTGCCGGGTTTGGTGAACTGGTGGATGCCCGCGAAGATCAGGATCAGGGGCCACCATTCCCAGACATTGAAATGGTAGATGAATCCGAAGTTTTCCAGGATGAGCATCACTCCGAATGCAATGAGAAAAAGGCCGATCAGGATGCGCGGCTGCCAGAAACCCTGGGAATGCTTGGCCATATTCACCTCCTCGTGAATCTGTGAGAGAGCGCAATCCCCGCGGCCTGCTGCGGGGTTTGCCCCGGGCTTTGACCCGGGATCAGCGTTCGAGTCTGAATACCTGATCCCCTGCGGATCGAAGATATCACGGCCGTTCACGGCAGGGGAGCTTAAAGGGTAAAAGCGTTCTTGTCTTGAATACGGAAGCGGAGTCGGCAGGTTTCAGCTTTTTTGAACACCTGTGTTTTGAACCAGGGACCGGACTGCGGACAGGAGGTCTCCCAGCCCGCCTGTGAAATCCGGCTGTACTGGTTCGCCTGCATCGTTCCTCAGCTCGCGGCTCAGACCGAGGGCGGACCTGCCGTTGAGTTCCCCGTCCTGCACCTTGAAGGTGAGCAGGCCGGCCAGCGCAGCCGACATGTCGTTCACGGAGTCGTTCCCGACCATCAGGCAAGCGCCGGGGGCTTCCCCGATCGCCCAGCATACTTCCGCATAGAATTCAGGCCTGGGCTTGCAGAACGAGGTGTTTTCGATATGCGCGATGAAATCGAAGCGGAATCCGTCCAGGCCGGCCCA
The DNA here is from genome assembly GCA_016931355.1 of bacterium. Lineage (GTDB taxonomy): Bacteria > Zhuqueibacterota > QNDG01 > QNDG01 > JABMRT01 > JAFGEX01. Next base: position 1,908 of record JAFGEX010000168.1, on the reverse strand, counting down.
GTTCAGCCTTTTCTGCTGGACCAGAAGCGGCCAGACCGGATTGGACGCCGCAACGAGCTTCAGGTTCATGCTCCGCAGCTGTTCCATGATTTTCGGCACATCCGGATGCGGCACAGCCAGTTCGCGCAAAGGTTCGAAGCCGGTGCTGTAAAATTCCGTGAAACGCGTCCACAGTTCCGGGACGGACACCGGAAGGTCCTTCGCGAAATCTTTGAGAAAATATTCCGCATTGGTCATGCGACCGTCATTGGCGAGCATGGCCTGAGTGGACCCGATGATCTTGCGTACGAACCGGTCCAGGGGGATCAGGTCCTGGAAATGCCTGTGCAGCCTCGGCGTGTAGTTCCGGAAAAAATGTTCCTCATCAAAATAGATCAGGGTGTTGTCGATATCGAAAAAAACGGCCTTGAGCATCCAATCCCCTCTCCTGCAATGGCTGTTTATCTGTCCGGACAATCACAACATACGAATTCGCATACGCGATTTCAACAGATATTTTGCTGATGAGCGGCTCTATCCCGGCCTGCAGCCCGGCATCTGCCGGCAGATGCATCCGCCCGCCTCCCGGATCGGTTGAGAAAAGACAGGCGTCTCCAGGGCGTTTCAAAGCCTCCGCGGCCTCGGTCTTCCGGGGGCTTTAATCTCCGGACGCTGTTCTCATCCCAAGGGTGAAACCCGGACATTGACCGGCCTGATCCGGAACCGCCTGCACGCCGGAAGCGTATACTGCAGATAAAAGGGGATTGGAAATTTCCGACGGATCGATTATATTTGACTGAATAAAATAAAAAGAAAGGATATTCATCATGAAAGAAAAAGTGAAGGCCGTCCTGGAACAGATCAGGCCCGGACTGCAAGCGGACGGCGGGGACGTGGAACTGGTTGACGTCCAGGAAGGGATCGTCAAGGTCAGGCTGCGCGGAGCCTGCGCCGGATGCCCGATGTCGCAAATGACGCTTAAGAACGGCATCGAGAGGATTCTCAAGGAAGAGATCCCGGAAGTAGAGTCCGTGGAATCGGTCTGAGACAGCCCTGTCCCCGATGACCGCCTGTTTTCCGGAGCGGAAAATCCTCCCGCTTCCCCGGGCCGCAGTCATTCGGCTATTTGTATCAAAAAGCCCCGTCCTTGCGGGGCTTTTGCTTGTTTGGGCATTGTTTGCTGAGAATGCAACCTTCCTGAAGAAAGTCCCCTTTTCATCCCTTCATCCATTGGAAAGCTCTGCGTTAGAAGGAAATTTTCGTTTTTTCGGATGACTTGCCAAAAAAGGCGTACTGAAATTCTTCATTGCGGATTTTGGATTGCACACCGCCGTCGAATCAGATCTGTTTCCCAATCCTCAATTAAAAATAAAAAATCATCCCTCTCTTCATCAGAGGTTGAACCAATGGTTGAATTTGACCAGAAACACGTTCTCCGGATCAATCCGGAACAGGCTGTCCATGTCGTCGCGGAACGAGAAGTCCCCGAAGGGCGCGATGCCCGTCCTCCCCTGTGACCAGACCAGGTACAATGTGGATCCAAGCCGGTATTCCCAGCGGATCACCAGGTTGCTGCGGAATTCCCTGAAATTGAAATCAGGATCATCGAAACGGTAATCCTCCACGCCGTCCTGCTGTTCATCCACCCGGTAATAAAACCCGCCGGTCTCCCCCAGATGTTCGATGCCCTGTGTCTCCGGGGCCCGCTCCTCTTCATCCGCAGCCCGGGGCAGGCCGACCGTCCTGAAACGCGAGTACCGGCCGGCTGAGATGAACGGCTGCCCGTAATACTGGATGGAGAGGTCCGGCGTGACATAATAGTTCAACCTCAGGGTCACTCCCAGCGTTTTCTGGTCGATCCGAGCGAGCACATATCGCGGATCCGCGCCAGCATGCACCGTGGCCACGTATTGGAAGGGATCGCGGTTC
>JAFGEX010000167.1 GCA_016931355.1 bacterium | reverse complement strand
GCAGGCTGGCCCGTCTTGCCGATGCGCCGTTCATCAAGGTGGAGGCTTCAAAGTTCACGGAGGTCGGATACGTCGGGAGGGATGTGGAATCTGTGATCCGCGATCTGACCGATCTCGCCGTATCCATGGTGAAATCGGACATGACGGCGCTGGTGCAGGAAAAGGCCGAGGAACTGGCGGAGGAAAGACTCCTGGACCTGCTCATCCCCACCCTTCCCGCACCCGTCAAATCCCTCCCGGCGGGTACGGATGCCAAGCAAAGTCCCGAGCCGGAGGCCGGCCCCGCCGAAATACGGCGGCGGACGCGGGAAAAGATGAAATCCCGGCTTCTGCAGGGGAAACTCGAAGACCAGATGGTGGAACTGGACGTGACAACTGAATCCCTGCACATGATGCAGGTTTTCTCACCGATCGGCCTGGAGGAGATGGGGGTCAACATCCAGGACCTGTTCGGCGGCATCATGCCCCAGAAGCGTAAAAAACGCAAGATGCCGGTGTCTGAGGCCAGGCAGGTCCTCATCGCGGAGGAGGTGCAGAAGCTGATCGACATGGACAAGGTCATCAGCGAGGCGGTCAGGAGCGTGGAGGAATCCGGAATCGTTTTCCTGGATGAAATCGACAAAATCGCGGGAAACGATGAGCCGGTCGGACCGGACATCTCAAGGGAGGGCGTGCAGCGGGACATCCTGCCGGTTGTGGAGGGCACGAACGTGGTGACCAAATACGGCATGGTCAAGACGGACCATATCCTGTTCATCGCCTCCGGCGCCTTCCATGTCTCCAAACCCTCCGATCTGATCCCGGAACTGCAGGGGCGTTTTCCCATCCGCGTCGAGATGGACAACCTGACCACCGAGGATTTCATCCGGATTCTGACTGAGACGGAGAACGCCCTGATCAAGCAGTACACGGCGCTGATTGAAACCGAAAAGGTGCATATCGTTTTTACGCGCGGCGCCATCGAGGAAATCGCCCGGACCGCCACGGAAGTCAACCAGCGCATGGAGAACATCGGTGCGAGGAGGCTCCACACCATCATGAGCGCCCTGCTTGAAGACGTCCTGTACGAACTCCCCGATCCGGCCGTACGCCTGGTGAAGATCACCGCAGCCGACGTCCGGAAAAAGTTGAAGGAAATCATTGAGGACGAAGATCTGACGAAATACATTTTGTAAGGGAGGAAGGGTGACGAAAGATTTGATAGCGATCACGGATTGGACCGGCCGGGAAATCCGGGATCTGTTCGGGCTCGCGGCCGGGCTCAAGGATGAAAACAAACGGTGCAAACGCCATCCGCATCTGGAGGGCCAGATACTGGCCATGGTTTTCCAGAAGCCCTCGATGCGGACGCGGGTTTCCTTTGAAGTCGGCATGGCGCAGCTCGGGGGACATGCCGTCGTCCTGTCGCCGAGCGAAATCGGGATCGGGAAAAGGGAATCGGCCTCCGACATCGCAAGGGTTCTCTCCCGCTACTGTCACGGAATCATGGCCCGGCTTTTCGGGCATGATCTCATCCTGGATCTGGCCCGGCATGCTGCCGTTCCGGTTATCAACGGTCTGACCGATTTCAACCATCCCTGTCAGATACTTGGAGATCTGTTCACCATCCTGGAATTCCGGGACGGATTCGAGGGCCTCAAGGTTTCATACATCGGGGACGGGAACAACGTCGTTCATTCCTGGCTGAATGCTGCGGCGCGCCTGCCCTTCACCCTGCATCTGGCCTGTCCGGAGGGTTACGATCCCAGGCCGGAGGTCGTCGAAAACGCGGTCAAGGCCGGATTGAGCGACATCCGGATTTTCAGGGATCCCCGGGAAGCGGTGCGGGATGCGGATGTCGTGTACACGGATGTATGGGCGAGCATGGGCCAGGAGGAGGAGGCGGAGAAGCGTAAAAGAGCCTTTAAGGGTTATCAGGTCGATGAGGCCCTGTTGGCGGGCGCGAAGGAAAAGGTCCGTGTCATGCACTGCCTGCCCGCTCACCGCGGCGATGAAATCACGGACAGCGTGATGGAGGGGCCCCATTCCATCGTTTTTGACCAGGCGGAAAACCGCCTGCATATCCAAAAGGCAATCCTGGTCACGCTCATGGGTAAAAACCGGAAGGATCGATAAACGAATCGCCGTCTGAAAATTCTTCACTGGGCTCCGGAAAACTTTGCCGGGGTCCCGGCCGCCCTGGTCAGGGCGCAGCGGCAATTGGGACATGAAAGTTATCTCTGGACCCAGTATCCGTCCAGGCCGGGATTCCGTGACGAGGACCTCTGCCTGCATCTGCCGTTTGCATCCGGATCCGCGACCCGTTATATCAGGAGCCTGGTCCGTGAGAAATCCATCCGGCCTTCCTATTTCCGGAGGGTTGACACCGCAGGCATTCCCGAATGGAAACCCTCTCATCCGGTTGAAGCCCTTTTACTCCGCTTGCGGGATTCACTTTGGGAACCGGCGGTCCGGAAAGCGCTGGAAAAAATCAACATCCGTTCCTTTGACATCCTGTTCCTCGACGGCGGGATGGATTTCCTCCGATCCGGCCGTATCGCGGGAGAATTGAAATCCGCAGGGCTGAAATGTGCAGTCGGGTATTTCGGCAGCGATTTGCGTACGCGGGGCGTGATCCGGGCTGCGGATTGTCTGGCGGATTACCGTTTCACCGTCGAATACGATCACACCCTGCTCTATCCGGGCATTGATTTCCATTTTTTCCCGTTCGCGCTTCCCGGATTCCCGCTTCCGGCGCCCCGGACGTCCGGCCGGGTCCGGATCGGACATTCACCCACAAACCGCCGGATCAAGGGGTCGGACGAGATCATCGCCGCAGTCCAGGAATTGCAGCGGCATTATCCGGTTGAAATGGTGCTGATCGAAGGCCTGCCGAAGCAGGAGGCGTTGTCCTTGAAAAAGAGCTGCGATTTATTCATCGACGCCATCGGGGAGCTGGGATACGGGATCAGCGGCCTGGAAGCCATGGCCATGGGCATTCCCACGGCAGCGGAAATACTGCCGGATTTCGAGAAACGCCTGGGGGATCACCCCTTCATCAACCTGTCGCGCGGTTCCATCGTCCAGGATCTGATTCCCTTCATCGCGTCCGCCGGCCTCAGACGCGAGAGGGGGGAGAGAAGCCGCAGATGGGTGCTGGAACATCACGATCCCGTCAGGGTTGCAGAAGCCATTCTGGAGAAAATGGGATTCTCATCCGGAAACCGGCGTATCCGCCCGTCCGGCCGGCAGGCGGATTCATCCGGAGAAAACACGGCTCCGCAGCGCGGGAACGGGATGGGGGCGGGCAGACGGAAGAGGGTTACAGCCTGACGTGGAAGGTGTTGCGCAGGATGGTCTTGGCGTCGAATTTTTCCTTGAAATCGATCAGGCTGACGCGCGGCGTCATGGGATCGGCGGCCGACGTTTCCTGCGAAACACCGATGTCCACGTACCGGTAGCCGTTCTCTGTCGCATGCTTGACCACTTCGTACATGACGCGCTGAATGGGTTTGAGATGAGCATATTCGTAAAGAAGCATATTATAGAAACAGACGGCCACATGGGTGTTGGCATAGAACATGAGGGAGCCGCCGATGGCCTTTTGGCCGAGATAGACCATGAACAATTTCAGCCGGTCGGGCAGCAGTTCCTTCAACCGGATCAGGTCCGCATAGGAATGGGTCGGTTTGAGCTGAAAACGGGCTTTGTTGTTCAGCAGAATCGGGTAGAATTCGTCGTACCGCTCGTTGATCTCCACGCGAATGTCCGGATGGGACAGCGTCTTCCGGATGTTCCTCCGTATGGTCGGCGCAAACCGGTCGATGATGTCCCGGCCCGGATCCAGGCGAATCGCGCTCGAAATGTAGTGCAACTGGAAGCGGAATCCCCGCCACAGCATGGCGAAATCGAGATTCTGATTCGGCTCGGTCTCATAGATCAAAGGTGCGGGGGTGAGCAGGAATTCCCGGAATCCCTGTTTTCTTCCAAAATCGAGCAGACAATCGACGATTTCCAGCGCCTGGACGAATCGGATGTCCCGCGTGACGATGGATCCGTAGCTGGCCCCGACCGGGGATTCGAACACGCCGTTTTCAAGGACGCCCGGGAGAAGCGCGGCGATCCTTCCTTTTTCGACAAAGAGGAGATGATGGAATGTGAATTTCCCGGATTCGTGGTAATCCAGGAAGCGCTGCAGGTGAAACATCGTGCCGTTGTTGGATCCGAGGACAAAGGCATCCCAGGCTTCTTTCCATTTCTCGGTGTAGGGGATGATTTCCATGTGGTCGGAGGCCCTGTCAATAGAAAATTTAAAGTTTTAAATTAAGAAGGATTTCTTTGATTTCCAACAAAAAACATTTTGCTTCTTGAATGACTCATTTTGAGGTGCGGCCATGATGTGGTTCAATCGTCTGATCGTCGGTGTTCTGCCCGTTTTTCCCAAATCCCTTGTGTGGCTTTTTGCGCGCCGTTACACGGCCGGAAAAACCCTGGAGGAGGCTGTTCGAAAGGCCCGCGAACTCAACGACCGGGGCCTGCGCGTGACAATGGATGTGCTCGGAGAGGATATCCGTTCCCTGGATGAAGCATCCGCCGCCCGGGAGCAATGCCTGGTCACGCTGGACGCCATCCGGAAAAACGGCCTGCAGGGCAATCTTTCCCTGAAACTCACCCAGCTCGGATTGAAGCTGGATCCTGAAACCTGCTACCAGAACCTGAAAACCATCGTACAAAGCGCGAAATCCCTCGGGCTTTTCGTGCGGATCGACATGGAGGATTCCTCATGTACGGCCCAGACGCTTTCCCTGTACCGCCGGATCAGGAAGGAATTTGACAATACGGGCGCTGTGATCCAGGCCTATATGAAGCGCAGCCGCGGGGACGTTCAGGATTTGATCCGGGATTCCCTGGCCCATCTGCGCGTCTGCAAGGGCATATACGACGAGCCGGCGGCGGTTGCGTACAAAAAGAAGAACGAAATCCGGGAAAGCTTCATGGATCTCATCCGCATGATGCTGGATTCAAAATCCTTCATCGGTATCGCAACCCATGATTCCGTGATCATCGAGCGTTCGCTCGATCTGATCCATACGGGACAGGTCCAAAAGAAGGATTACGAGTTTCAAATGCTGCTCGGCGTCACAGAGAAACTGCGCCGGAGACTGGTGGAAGAGGGCCATGCCGTGAGGGTCTATGTGCCTTACGGAGAGCAGTGGTACCAATACTCCATGCGCCGGCTCAAGGAGAATCCCAATGTAGCCGGCCATATCGTCAAGAATCTCTTTATCCGGGGATAGAGGGGATGCGCCGATGCGCCCGGAAATGAAAAGGTCCTTAAAAAGGGGAGGACTCCCCCGTCCAATCGCCGGATCCGGGGCGGGCCGAAGGGGATCCGGCATGTCCATTTCACTGCGCGCCCGCCCTTCTGAGGAGTGATCCGGCGCGCAGGATCCCACGGAACGGAAGGCATCCGCTTCCGGCTCCGCTTCATTTTAAGGAGGAGCATGTAACCATGAAAAAGCCTCTTCAATTGGGTCTTCTCCCGATCCTGATCCTGTTGACCGCGCTTCTGGCCTGCGCCGTCAACCCGGTCACGGGGAAGAAGGAATTCATGCTGGTATCACAGGCGGATGAGGTGGCGCTCGGCAGGCAAACGGATGCCGAGGTGGTCGAGCAGTACGGTTTATACCAGGATGCGGCCCTGCAGTCCTATATCTCTGCGCTGGGTAAGAAAATGTCCGCGGTCACACACAGACCGGAACTTCAATACGAATTCAAGGTTCTGGACACGGATGTTTTAAACGCGTTCGCCGTTCCGGGCGGTTATGTCTATTTCACCCGGGAAATCATGGCCTATTTGAATGACGAGGCGGAACTGGCCGGCGTCATGGGCCATGAACTGGGGCACATCGCGGCAAGGCATTCCGCAAAGCAGATGACCCAGGCCCAGTTGATGTCGCTCGGGCTCGGGCTGGGATCCGCCCTGTCCGAAACATTCGCCAAATACGCGGGGATCGCTTCTTTCGGCGTGCAGATGCTCTTCCTGCGGTTCAGCAGGGACAACGAGCGGCAGGCGGATCAGCTCGGCGTCGAGTATATGACCAAATCCGGCTACGACGGAGAGGCGATGGCTGAATTTTTCACAACGCTTGAAAGATTGAATCCCGAAGACGGCTCGGTCCCGGCGTGGTTTTCAACCCATCCCAATCCGGTTGACCGCGTGGCTGCGGTGTTGCGCTACACACAGGAATGGAAGCAGCAATCCCCCGGAACGGCTTTCAGCAGAAACCGGGATGCCTATCTGAAGAAGATCGAAAACATCGTCGTCGGCCAGGACCCGCGGCAGGGATTCGTCCAGAACGGTGTATTCTACCATCCCGGCCTTGCCCTCCGGTTCCCGGTTCCATCCGGATGGACCCTGAACAATCTGGCTTCACAGGTCCAGACGACCCCCGCTTCGCAGGACGCGGCGATTCTTTTTTCCATCAGCCAAGGTGCGGACCCGTCCGCCGCCGCATCACAATTTGCGGTGCAGTCCGCCGCAATCGTTTCATCCCGGCAATCGGCGTCCATTCACGGCATGCCGGCCGTCCTGATGCAGTCGGACATCCAGGGCCAGGATACGCTCAGGGTGTACTCCGCATTCATCAAAAAAGATGCGGGCACATTTGTTTTCCACGGCCTCGGTACGCGGGAAAATTATGCATCCTATCTCTCCAGCTTCAGAAATGTGGCGCAGGGTTTTCAAAAGGTGGCTGATCCGAAAATCCTGAATGTCAAGCCGAAGCGGATCAGGCTCCAGGCCGCCAAAATGAGAACCTCGGTCCGGAATGCCCTGCTCGGCATGAACGTCAAAACCGGCGATCTCGAAGCTGTGGCGATTCTGAACGGGTTGAACCAGACGGATGTCATTGAAAAAGGTACTTTGCTCAAGACGGTTGCGGAATAGGGAAACGTTTTGCGTCCCTGCGGAGGAGCGCCATTTCTAAGAACGAAAAATACATTGCCGCCATTCGTGAGATAGAAATCCGTATATCCAGGGGAGGGGATCTGTTCGCGGATCTCGGAAACGTGGCGGCCGTGTTGAAAAAGAGACTGGGCTACTATTGGATCGGATTCTATCTGCTTCAGGGAGACCGGCTGGTCCTGGGACCCTTTCAAGGCACGCCTGCATGCGTTTATTTGAAATTCGGCGAAGGGGTATGCTGGGCCTGCATCCAGGCCCGGAAAACCCTCCTCATCCCGGATGTGCGGCAATTCCCGGGACATGTGGAATGTGATCCCCAGTCTCAATCCGAGATCGCCGTTCCGGTTTTCGATCAGTGGGGCGGGATCCGGGCGGTACTGGATATGGATGATGATCATCCCGGCTCATTTGATGAAACCGACCGCGCCCGCCTGGAGGAACTCGAAAAGAAAATCCGGATTCTCTGGGAGCGTCGCCAGCAGGACGCCGGCTGAGGCGGTCCCGGCGAACAGGCGTTCGCACGAACGGCCCCTGGCGTGACGAGAAAACGGATGCCTCCGGAGGTGGTCCGCCGGGAAATCATCGATATGCGGGAAGACGATTTTGAGAATCGTCTGTTTTCCCTTGGGCAAGGCACGGCGAATTCATTTTGGGCCGGATTCGGAAATCCCGCCGAAAATCCACATCCGGCTGAAAAGACGGCGGTAGCGGGCAGGGGGATCCCGGGGGCGCTGGGCGGTATCCTGATGCCATTCAGATCAACGCTTCCCCGCGATCCCCTGCGGGGCTGCTTCAACTGGGGATGTACCACGCATGATTGAACCGAAGCATTTTTACAGGGAATTGGATTCCATCCTGGCTAAAATCGGTCAGGAGAAGTCGGGTGATCGTTTTTTCCAGAGCATCCTGCAGGAGCTGCGTTCGCGATTCGGCCCGCAGCTCAACATCACGGACGGCCATATTTTCGAAATGCGGGGCAATGAATTCGTCCGGATCGAATCCGTTCTTGAAAAATCCGCGGCAGGCCCCGGAGACGGGCTGCCCGGGACCCTGTCAAAGGGATGTAAAATTGTCCAGAAGGTCAGTAAGCACGGCAGTTTCATATTCGACAATCCGGGTCATCAGGACTGTATCCAGAATTACGCGGCCGCACGATCGGTCACTCCGGCGGGGATCTTCGTCAAAGGCCCCGAGCAGACCTGCATCTTCATTTTTGAACTCCGCTACGGGTGGATACGGGAAGAAATCATCCTTTTCCTCAATGCCGTCCGGACGGCTCTGAATTATCGCCTTTTCAGCGAGACCATCGGCACGGAACTGGAGAGGGCTGCGGAGATACAGAGACGCCTGCTCCCCCGGCAGGCCCCGAAGATAAAGGGGTACACCATCCATCAATCCATCCGGAACGCCGAAAGCATCGGCGGAGATTTTTACGAATATTTTCCCTTTGATGAAGGCACACTCGCCTTCAGCAT
>JAFGEX010000166.1 GCA_016931355.1 bacterium | reverse complement strand
GCCTGCATTGGCCATAAAAACAGCCAGGACGAACCCGGTCGCCGTGCCCCCGAGCAGAAGACCCATGACGCCTGCCACGCCGAAAAGAAGGCCGGTCAAAACAGGGACGATGATCGCGAGCAGCGAGGGCAGCATCATGGCCGCCTGCGCGCCCTTGGTTGAGATGGCGACGCATCTGGCGTAATCCGGTTCAGCCTTGCCTTTCATGATGCCCTTGATTTCCCGGAACTGCCGCCGGACTTCTTCGACCATGCTGCCGGCCGCCCTGCCCACTGCGTTCATGGCCAGACCGCAGAACAGAAAGGCCAGGCCGGATCCCAGGAAGGTGCCGACCAGCACCTTGGGATTCATCAGGTTCACGGAATAGTAGTTCATGAAATCCTGCAGGGACGCAGTCGCGGTCTGCACGGAGCTGCCGTCCGCGAATTCCAGGACGGTTTTCCCGATCCGGATGAGGCCGATTTTCAATTCCTCCACATAGGAGGCGAGCAGGGCCAGGGCCGTCAGGGCCGCTGAACCGATGGCGAAGCCCTTGCCGGTCGCGGCTGTGGTATTTCCGAGCGCATCCAGCGCGTCCGTCCGTTTCCGGACTTCCTTGGGAAGCCCGGACATCTCGGCGTTTCCGCCCGCATTGTCCGCAATCGGCCCGTAGGCGTCCGTGGCAAGCGTGATCCCGAGCGTGGAAAGCATGCCCACCGCCGCAATCCCGATCCCGTACAAACCGCCGCTGACATTCGCAAACCGAAAACCGGCCGCCAGAAGATAAGCCATGATCGTCCCGATGACGATGAAGAGCACGGGGAAAGCGGTTGAGATCATGCCCGTGCCCAGGCCGGCGATGACGACCGTGGCCGGCCCTGTGGAGGATTTCTCTGCGATGTTCCGGGTGGGCCTGAAGGAATGGGAGGTGAAATACTCCGTGACCTTCCCGATGAGTATCCCGACGACAAGCCCGGTGATGATGGCGCCCCAGACGCCCCACAGGTTCGGAAAGTCCAGCATTCGGAGCGCGACCCAGGAGAGAATCGCGATGAAGACGGAACTCAGGTTGACGCCCCTGGCCAGGGCGTTGAGAAGGTCTTTCTGCTTCGCATCCTCCCCTGTCCGTACCGCGTAAATACCGATCACGGAAAGGATAATGCCGATCGCTGCGATCAGCATGGGCGCGATGATGGCCTTGAACTGAAGAACAGTATCCCCGAGGAACAAGGCTGCGCCCAGGGCGGCTGTCGCGAGTATGGATCCGCAGTAGGATTCGTAGAGATCCGCCCCCATGCCTGCGACGTCCCCGACATTGTCGCCCACATTGTCCGCAATGGTGGCCGGATTCCGCGGATCGTCTTCCGGAATGCCCGCCTCAACCTTGCCGACCAGATCGGCTCCCACGTCCGCCGCCTTGGTGAATATGCCGCCGCCCACCCTGGCGAACAGAGCCTGCGTTGAAGCGCCCATGCCGAAAGTCAGCATCGTGGTGGTGATGATCACCAGGTTGTGTCCGTCGCCCTGCGCCGCCGGGTAAAAATGGTTCAGGATGATGAACCACAGCGAGATGTCCAGAAGCCCCAGACCCACAACCACGAGCCCCATGACCGCGCCGCTTCTGAACGCCACCTTCAGGCCGCTGTTCAGGGAACGCCTGGCAGCCTGGGCCGTGCGCGCAGAGGCGTAGGTGGCGGTTTTCATCCCGAAAAAGCCGGACAATCCCGAGAAGAAGCCGCCGGTCAGGAATGAAAAGGGTACCCATCTGTTCTGCACATTCAATCCGAAGGCGAGAAATGCAAAGATTGCGCACAGGATGATGAATACGATGATGACAACCTTGTACTGCTGCTTTAGATAGGCCATGGCGCCCTTGCGCACGTGGGACGCGATCCTGGCCATCTTGGCATCCCCCTCGCTCTCCCGCATCATCTGCCTGAAAAATATGAAGGCGAAGAGAAGACCGATGAAAGAACCTGCAGGGACAAACCAGAACAATTGATTCAGCATTTGTTTCCTCCTGGATGAATCTGTCAGCGAACAAATCCCCCGGGGCTCGTCCCGGGGTGAACGAGCGAATAGAAAGGTCTTTTTCCCTACAGATCAAAGATTGCCCGGCAGCTTGCTGCCGGTGAGCTTCAATCCACTCCCGACGGGATGACCGGCTGATGGAAAAGGGACAAGCCTTGTGATCCGCGGGAATCCGGCTCCGACAACCGGTCATCCGAATAAAAGACCGGCATGCATAAGAAACGAAATTGTTTAATTTAATGAATTTTAATTTTGGAAAGCAACAGAAAATTTTAAAAAACGGCAGACCGGCCCCTTTTTTCCGGTGAAGGAGGATTCTTTTCCCTCCTGCAGTGGAGAATCATCAGTATGCGGTTAAAAAAACGCTTCACCCTCCGCCTTTGTCCCGGGGCTGATCCCTGCCGGCAGATTGAAGCCTGATAAAACGACAAACATTCATATTCGCGCGTTTAATCCAAGCCGATACGCAGGGAAAGCGCCTGCCAGCAGATTCATCAGGATTTTTTTGCCCGGCCCGGTCAATATGGATTCAGGATGAAATTGAACCCCTTCCACGAACGCGTCTTTGTGACGCACCCCCATGACGATCCCGTCGCCGGTCCAGGCACTCACCTCCAGACAGCCCGGCAGGGATGCTTTGTCCAGAATCAGGGAGTGATAACGGGTGGCCTGGAATCCCTGGGGCACATCCCGGAACAGGGTGCGGCCGTCGTGGAATACGGCGGATGTTTTTCCGTGCACGGGCATGGGAGCCCGGATGACCCTGCATCCGAAGGCCTGCCCGATGGTCTGATGACCGAGGCACACCCCGAATATGGGAATCCGGCCTGAGAAAGCCCTGATGATGTCCAGGGAAATCCCGGCGCCGTCAGGCGTGCCGGGACCGGGTGACAGGACAATGCATTCCGGCTTCAAACCTTCGATTTCTTCCGCGGTGACGGCGTCGTTACGAAAAACGGCAACCTCCTCCCCGGTCTCGCCCAGAACCTGCACCAGGTTGAATACAAAAGAGTCATAATTGTCAAGGACAAGGATCATGCAGCTCCCCCGGCCCACTCCACGGCCTGCATCAACGCCCGGGCCTTGTTGAAGGTTTCCTCATACTCCCGCTGCGGTACGGAGTCCGCGACGATCCCGGCGCCGGCCTGCAGGTATCCCTGTCCGTCTTTCAATAGGATATTGCGGATGGCGATGCACATATCCATATCCCCGTTGAATCCAAGATATCCGATGGCGCCCGCATAAACGCCGCGCCGGACCGGCTCCAGTTCGTCGATGATCTCCATGGACCGGATCTTCGGAGCGCCTGAGACGGTCCCGGCCGGGAAGGATGCGCGCAGGAGGTCGATCGAATCGCAGGACGGTCGGAGACGGCCCTCGACCAGGGAAACGAGATGCATCACCTTCGAATACCGCTCGACCACAAAAAGCTCGCTCACCTGTACGGATCCGTACTCACAGACCGATCCCATGTCGTTGCGCGCCAGGTCCACCAGCATAATATGCTCCGCGCGTTCCTTCTCATCGCTCAGCAATTCCTGCTCAAGATCGCGGTCCTGCCCGGATGTCTTTCCCCTGGGCCGCGTCCCCGCGAGCGGACGCAGGGCGGCCATTCCCCTGGTTGATTTCGCCAGGATCTCCGGCGAAGAGCCCAGGATTTCCAGGCCGTTCAGGCGCAGGAAATACATGTAGGGCGACGGATTGGACAGCCGCAGGGCCCGGTATATGGATCCCGAGGAAGCGGATTGCTTGAAATGAAACCGCTGGGAGAGAACAACCTGAAAGATGTCCCCCGCCAGAATGTACTCCTGGGCCTTTGACACGCAGGAACAGAAGGTCTCCCGGCTCATGTTGGATTTTAAAACCGGGGGGGCATGCATCGGGCGGAATGAAAAGTCCGGCATGGCGGAATCGCACATCCTGATCCTGGCCTGCAGGTCTTGAATGCGTTCCCGTGCATCGGAGCCGGAATAGACGATCAAATCCATGGAATGATCCTGATGATCCAAAACGATCATCTCTGAAGGAAAAATAAAATACAGATCCGGGAGCCCGAGCTCATCCGGATTGCGGTCAGGAAGCTTTTCCAGGAGACGGACGGCGTCATAGGCGATATAACCGACGGCCCCTCCGGAGAAGGATCCGACCGGCGGCCAATGATTGCAGGATTTGATCAGACCGCGCAGGACCGACAGGGGATCGCCCTTCAGGATTTCCTTCCGGTCCTGAGTCTCTATTTCAATGCGATGTCCGCGGCTCCGGAACACGGCGAAGGGTTTGCCTCCGACGAACGAATAACGCCCCCTTTTCTCGCTTCCCTCGAGGGATTCGTACAGGAAACTGTACGGATCCGCTCCGTACAGGGCATCATACAGGGCAAGCGGTGCATGCGATAATCCCGTGCGGTGATGCATGGATTGCCTGTCGAGTCCGAACTTTTCCAGAACACGGTTCATGCCGTCATGCCCTCATTCTTGACCGGATGCAGATACAGCAGGTGGAGACTCCCCGTCAGCCCGCGCGTCGGGGGATCCCCGGTCTATTGAAAAACGGACGGCGACATCCGAAATGGACCTGCCGGAAGATCCTGGAGGTATCGTGGCTTGTTTCAGTGCGCGGACTGCTGCAGCGAGGTTCTGACGGTTCATTAAAATCTGGAGAAAATGACTCCCGATGATCACCCCGTCCGCCAGGTTCCCGAAACGCCGGACCTGTTCCGGCGTTGAAATGCCGAATCCCACAGCAATGGGTTTGTTTGTGACCCGGCGCAGCGCCTTCATGAAATCCTCGATGCCGGCCGGCAAGCCCTCACGGACTCCGGTCACGCCTTTCACGCTGACCGCATAGACGAATCCGGCCGATGCGCCGGCTATTTTCCGCAGACGCTGCTCCGGACTGGCCGGGGAGGCGAGAAAGACAAGGTCTATGCCGTTCTTTTTGGAATCCCTTCGGAACGCGGCGGATTCCTCGACCGGCAGATCCGGGACAATGAGCCCGGTAATGCCCGCGCTTTTCAGACATGGAAAAATCCGGTCCGGACCCATAGCCAGAAGGGGATTCAAATAGGACATCAGGACAAGCGGTTTTTGAAATGAGACGGCCCGCAATTGTTCGAGGATCACGGCCAGCGTCGTCCCGTTTCGAAGGCTGGCCTGGGAGGCGGCCTGTATGACCGGGCCGTCCGCTATGGGATCCGAAAAGGGGACGCCGATTTCCAGCACATCCGCGCCGGACTGCTCCATGATTTTCAAATTAGAAATCCAGGTCTCCAGGCTTGGGAATCCTGCGGTGAGATAAGCGATCAGGGCCTTTTCCCTTCTTTGCCGGAGCAGGCTGAATGTTCTTGCAAGCGTCATATCAGGCCCTCAACGATGTCCAGATCCTTGTCCCCGCGGCCGGAAAGACACACGACAATGTCTTCATCAGGACCGAATGACTTTGCATTTCCGGCCAGGAAGGCAATGGCATGGCTGCTCTCCAGGGCCGGCAGGATGCCCTCGGTACGGCACAGCAGGCGAAAGGCCTCCATCGCTTCAGCATCGCCCGCCGTCGCATATTCCACCCTCCCCGAATCCTTCAGAAAGGAATGCTCAGGACCCACGCCTGGATAATCCAGACCTGCGGACACGGAATGGGTTTCCCGGACCTGGCCGCCATCATCCTGCAGCAGATAGCTCATGGCGCCGTGCAGAACCCCCGGCGTGCCCAGTCCCAAGGTTGCGCCGTGTTCACCCGGTCCCATCCCCCTTCCACCCGCTTCCACTCCGACCATCCGGACCCTGTCGTTCAGCATGGGATAGAACAGACCCATGGCATTGCTGCCGCCCCCTACGCAGGCAACCAGGCAGTCCGGCAGCCTGCCCCGGATGCGCATCATCTGTTTCCGGACCTCCTTCCCGATCACAGACTGGAAATCCCGGACCAGGACCGGGTAGGGGTGCGGGCCTACAACGGAACCAATGCAGTAATAGGTCGAATCCACATGCGAGACCCAGTCCCGCATGGCTTCATTGATGGCATCCTTCAGAGTCCTGGAACCGCTCTCGACCGGTATGACGCGCGCGCCCAGAAGTTCCATGCGGAAAACGTTCATCTTCTGCCGCCTGCAGTCTTCCGACCCCATGTAAACATCGCAGTCGAGTCCGAACAGCGCGCAGGCCGTAGCGGTTGCAACGCCGTGCTGCCCGGCCCCGGTCTCCGCGATGACCCGTTTCTTGCCCATCCGGACCGCCAGCAGCACCTGGCCGAGCGTGTTGTTGATCTTGTGGGCGCCCGTGTGGAGCAAATCCTCGCGCTTCAGATAGATGTTCCCGCCCCCCAGTTTTTCAGACAGATTCCTGGCAAAGGTCAATGGCGTGGGACGGCCGGCGAATCCGGCCAACTGCCGGGACAGTTCCCCGTGAAAAGAAGGATCCCGCCTGGCTCTGCCGTATTCCTCCTCCAATTCAATGAGGGCGGCCATGACCGTTTCGGGCACGAAACGCCCTCCGAATCTTCCCCAATACCCCCTGCGGTCCGGCAATCGCCTGAAACCACCCGTCGCAGGCTCCGTGTACTCCCCGCCGGCCTGAAGGGGTTGTCCGGCATTCAACTGCTGAACCGGCGGCCGGCTCGCCGGAAACAGGCCTGCCTTTTGACTCATCCGCAAACCTCCCTGATGAAAAGGACGATGCGATCCCGGGATTTTTTCCCGGGTTCGGCTTCAACACCGGATGAAACATCCACGGCTGCAGGTCTCATCAGCCGGACGGTCTCCCGCACATTCTCAGGGGTCAACCCGCCGGCCAGGATGAAAGGCCTGCAGAGAACGCCGATGCGTTTCCATTCGAAAAGCCTGCCTTCACCTGAGCCGGGATCCAGAAGCAGGCTCTCCGAATTCCATCCGTCCATCCGGCGGTAAAGGCTCTGCGTGGAATCATCGGGAAGGACGGGCAGCCGTTTGATGATTTTTTTATTCAGGGCCCTGCAGTACGCCCGGGTTTCCGAACCATGCAATTGTATCCGGTCAATGCCGGTGTAATCCGATATTTCCAGAACCGACCGGGCCGGCATATCCTGGAATACGCCCACGGACACAACCGTCGACGGGAGATGCCGGATGATCGAACGGGCTTTCCGGGGATCGATTCGTCGCCTGGAAGGCGCAAAGACGAATCCAAGGGCGTGAACACCGAGCTCGCTGCACATCATGGCATCTTCCAGACAGGTGATTCCGCAGATCTTGATGCGGACCGTTGTATCGCAGGACATCAGGGCTCCCCGGCTTCCAGCAGGGAAGCGAGCATTTCCGGAATGTTGCCGGAGCGCATCAGGGTTTCTCCGACCAGGGCCGCGTGAAAGCCGGCCCTGCACAAACGCCGGATATCGTCCGGTCCGCGCAACCCGCTCGCGCTCACGGAAACCCGCTCATCCGGAATCAGCGGCTTCAGGCGCAGGGACGTATCGAGATCCACGTCAAAGGTCGCCAAATCGCGGTTGTTGATGCTGATCAGCGAAGCCCTGGTGCGGAGAACGGACCGGAGTTCCTCCTCCGTGTGCACTTCCACCAGGCAGTCCATCCCGTATTCGCCTGCCCGGTCGATGAATTCATCGATACGGCTCCCGTCCAGGACATTGGCCAGCAGGAGCACCGCATCCGCGCCGAGTGCGGCTGATTCCGTGATCTGGTAGGAATCCAGGATGAACTCCTTTCTCAAAACGGGGAGCGCGGATCGGGTTCGAACCTCCGGGATGAACGAATCATCCCCTCCGAAAAAAAGCGAGTCCGTAAGCACGGAAATGGCGGCTGCGCCGGATCGCTCGTAAAGCGCAGCCAGGCCGCCCGGATCCGCATCCGCCCTGATCATGCCGGATGATGGGGACCTTCGTTTGATCTCCGCAATGATGCTCACGCCGTTGCGCCGGACAGCCTGACGGAATCCCCTCCTTGCCGGAAAAAGACCGGCTTCCAAAACGCTCAGGGGCCGGGATTTTTTTTTAAGATCGACTTCCTGCCGCTTGGTGTTCAGTATTTTCTGTAATATGGACATAAACAACCTTTTCCGTATTGAGCCCGTGATTGCATGGAAGCTGCTACCCCTTCCGGCGGGAATCCTCCGGTCGCAGTCTCGAAAACTGCGACGCATCCTGACAGTGCATCGCAGCGATGCATGCACGCTTTGCCCGCGGCAAGCCGGGGCGAATGCGCCCTCTGTCCGGTTCAAACCGGACTGCAGTATTCCTCATCCGCGGCCAGTTCCCTGGAACAGGTGATCAGCTCATCCAGTTTGACGCGGGCCTTTCCGGAATCGACGGCATCCTGCGCCCGTTCGATTCCGGATGCGATCGTATCCGCCAATCCGGCGATGTAAATGACGGCACCCGCGTTCATCAGAACCATGTCCCGGCAGGGGCTTTTCTGCTTCCGGAGTACACCCCTCGCAATGCCGGCATTGACCTCCGGATCCCCCCCCAGGAAATCCTCCTTTCGATAGCGCGGGAATCCCATTTCTTCGGGTGTGACCGTGAATCCGTTCAACCGGCCGTCACGGAGCTCATGCACCTGCGTCCTGCCTGAGAGGGAAATTTCGTCCAGACCGTCTTCTCCGTGCACAACCATCACATGCTCGGATCCCAGACTGCGGAGCACCTGGGCCAGAACAAGCGTGAGGGCCGGATGAAAGACGCCGATCAGCTGCCGTCTGGCACCCGCCGGATTGGTCAGCGGACCGAGGATGTTGAAAATAGTGCGGATGCCGAGTTCTTTCCTCGGGCCGGCCGCATGCTTCATGGCCGGATGAAGCCGTGGTGCAAACAAAAATCCGATGCCCGTTTTCTCGATGCACGCCGAGATGCCTTTCGGATTCAGCTCAATCTGAACGCCCAGGGATTGCAGGAGGTCTGCGCTCCCGCATCGGCTGGTGATGGACCGGTTGCCGTGCTTGGCGACCCGGCAGCCCGCGGCCGCCGCCACAATGGCGGCAAGGGTGGATATATTGAAGGATCCGGACCCGTCCCCGCCTGTGCCGCAGGTGTCGATCACGGAATTTTCTGCCAGCGGAACAGCCGCGGCCTTGCTTCTCATGGCTTTCGCGAAACCGTAAATTTCATCAGGCGTCTCGCCCTTCATGTGCAGAGATACCAGCAGCGCGGATATCTGCGAATCCGTCGCTTTCCCTTCCATCAGAAAACGGGCCGCAGCATAGGCCTCGTCCGCAGTCAAATCCCTGCCTTCGGTTGTTTTTCGGATTGCTTCTTTGATTTCCATCTTCGCTTCCTCCATAAAAAAAGCCGCGGATCAGGCTTCCGCGGCAGAGATCAAAAAAAAAGGCGGAAACCTTGTGCGGGTTCCCGCCCGATGAAATCGGAGGGTCACCCTGTCCTCATCCACCACCCACTCTGTTTTAAAATCGACTGCTTCATTGGTCTCTGGTCCCGATAACCGGAGATGTTTCTATGAATAGAAACAATATACTCTTTTTTTTCGAAAAGTCAAGCTCATTTGTGTAAAAAGGGATTAAAAATAGGGAGCCATTTCCCACAGGGATTTCTCGGAAGCCCCGGTTTCCGAATCGACTTTTACCCCGGGATCAAGCGTTGCAGAGATCGTTTTGGAACCTTTCGCAGCCCTGAATATTTCACCGGAGCCGTACGGGACCGGGCCGGTGATCAATTCCGGCACACTGTAGGTATGGAGATCCGATTCATGCCTGTGGGGATTTTCGAAAGGGAGGATGAAGGGTTTTGAGGCTTTCCCCAGGCTGTCGAAATGACTAATATAGGGCCTGGCGTAGAATCCGTCGTCCCGCTTGCTGCTGAAAACGATCCATCTTCCGTTGCTGGACCAGGCATGCGCAGATTCGGCCATGGGGCTGTTGACCTCCAGGTCGCGCTGTAACCCGGTTTTCAAATCCAAGGCGTACAGGTCGCTGCCCGGATGGTGAACCGGGAAATGCCCGTATTCCGCCAGAGAAAAAAGCAGCCATCTCCCGTCCGGAGAAACACGCGGAAATGAAGCGCTCTTCCCCGTTTCCGATGCGGCCAGAAGCGTTTGAACCGAACCGAATGCGCCGGTCGTGCTGTCAAACGGAATGCGCATCAGATCGTACCGGATATCCCGAAAGCAATCCCGGATGGCGGTTCCCCGCGGAATCTGCGGGGCGCGGCAAAAATAAAGCGTATTCCCGTCTGGAGACCAGGCCGGCGCTGTTTCCATGAAATCAGCCGATGCCGTCACAGGCGAGGCGGTGACCTGCCGTTTTTCGATGTCGTACAGGATCAGATCGGACGAAAGGTCGAGCACATCCCGGTTGTATCCTCTTGCATGAAAAAATTGCTTGACCTGATTGACCGAAAAGGCGATCCACTTTCCGGAAGGGTGCCAGGAGGCATAGGCTGCGGCTGGATTGAAAGGCGTCGCCGTGTTGATTTTCTCCACCTTGCCGTTTTGGGCGAGTATCATTCCTGCGGATTGAACGCCGCGCATGTGGAAAAGCATCCTGTCGGGATTGTTCCGGTCGAAGGAATGGCAGTTCATGCAGTTACGCAGGCGTTTATTGTCCAGGACCGTCTTTTCGTCGAAATTTTCCAGATTCCGCTGAACAATGCCCATGTTCCCCAGAACGATGAAATTGTGCTTGATCCTCCTGTACACCAGAACCGGATCAATTTGATCCACGGCAACGACATTTTCAATCGGTCGATAATGCCGGATCCGTCCGTCTTGAGCGAGGACGGAAATGCGGATGAACAGGGTATCCCCCCGGTTCCTGTCCAGAAGCAGGCGCCAGGATTTGAAGGGGATCCGGATCTCGCCCGTTCGCGATGAAATCCGGACAGCGTCTCCTTTCCGGGTTTCGATCCGGACATCAACCCTCTCCCCCGGATCCAGAACGGCAAAGTTCAGAGGCGCGATGTTCGGAGGGATGCTGATGCCTGCATAGTCGGGGAAAATAGAGGCCGGCCGATCGAGATGGATTTCTTCCCCAGGGGCCGTCGCACATTTCCAGAGGACGGGAGCCACTGACAAAAGGGCCCCAAAAATCATTTTCCGGAATGAAGGTCTCATCTACGGATTTCCAGCTGCGAACGGGTTTTCGAACATGCTGTAGAGCCAGTATGTGCCTGCAAACTTCTCCCGGAGTTCGGATTCCGCAGCATACCCGTCTCCCCCGTATTTCCGGATGACGGAACGGAATTCGGCGAAACGCTTCCTGGTTTTATCGGAGATGTCCCTGCCGCAGAACCGTGATTGTGATTTGCCGGATTGCTCGCAATACACCAGCAGCGCTTCCTCGTAATGCTTCGGTATTCCTTCATAGCTCAAATCATTCAGCCTGCAGATATTCTGAACAAGCCTGCCGAGCCTGCAGGTCAACAGGTAATGCGCCATGAGATATTCGAAAGCCATTTTGTTTTTCGGATTGGATTCGAGTATCCTTTCCAGGTCCCGTTCCGGATATTCCAAATTGACGATAAAATCGCTGGACGGCATCTGCCCGGTGATGCGGGCGATTACGCCGCCGGGATCTTCCCATTTACCTTCTCGAAGATGGAGGGCACAGCGCTGCGCCCATTTTCTATAAAGGATCGTTTGATTGAGATTATTTAAAAATCGGGCAGCGGTGCGGTACTGGCCTTTCGCCAGATTGACCAGTGCAAGAACCCTCAAATTTTCCGGATGGTCGCCGATGGGGGCGGTTTCTTCATGCGCCCAGTGTTGCGCTTCGTTGACATGTCCGAGGTCGAGAAAAATATCCCTTCTTTGAAAGGGCATCCGGAAACTCAGGGCCTGGGAAAAGACAAGGCTCGAGGTGCCGAACGCCTGTTCAAATGAGAACATCTCGCCAGGCAGGCGTCCCAAATGGTAAAGCGCCCGGTTGACCTGCCAGGCGGTCCTGATATGGGGCTCTTTCATCGTCTTTGCTGTTGAAAGAATATTGTCCCATCGTCTTTCCCGGCCGGCCACCTCGATTTTCAGAATTTTTTTCATTTCCGTTTCGCCGGTACAAAGTACGGCCAGCATGCTGCAGGCGATCCCGAGGGTCGAGGCTGCAAGCAGCCTGTGGTTACCCTCTCGAGCATTCGGAGACGCGCTTTTGAAACGGAGAATACCGGATAAAACCATAAACACAGGCAGGATGACGTATCCCGCATGCCATAAGGAAACAGAGCCGCCCGCCGGAAGCGTCAGGAGGGGACAGATGAAGGCCTCTGCCGGACTGACACGGTAAATACGGGATCCCAGGTACGCGATCCCAAACGCGGTCGCCGCGCACAGAAGACCCCGGATGAAACGGGTGGCAGGTGCATCCCCCCCAACCCGCAGAGGGGCGGTCCGGCCATCCCGGATGACCTGATCATGAGAGATGACGGATACTCCGCCTGTTTCAGCCCGGAGCTTCCCGCTTGATCCCAGAAAGGTGTGAATGACGCACAGCAATGCGAAGTAGAAATGACAGGCGCCCGAGAGGACATAGGACAAGAAAGCCAACGGCACATAAACAGCGAACCTTCCCGATCGGACGTAAATCAGAAATAACGCCAGCTGCAGCATATACCCCAGGCCTGCCGAAAGGGTGTGCGAATACTGGCAATAGATCAGAAACAAAACCGCGAGCGCGCCTGCAAAAAACAAGTCCCGTACCGTTCCTGAAGTCCTGCCGCACAGGACGCGCAGGGACAGAAAAGAACCGCAGGTCAGGATCAGAGTCAAAACGGCTGCTCCAATGACCGGAAAAAACAAGGCCTGGGATGCGAAGGCTGCGGCATACGCCAAAAGGCCGCCGGGCTGAAGGGCCAAGAAGCGGAAAAAGCCGCCGCCCCAAAAGAAAACGGGCTGCTGGTATTGAAATACCAGATCAGGCCCGACATTCTTCAGAAAAAACGCATAGCAGGCAGCAGTGATAAAAAGACTCCACACCGCGATCCGGATCCGAGAGGACATTTTATTTTGGAATGAAAGGATCATTCTGCCGTAAAAGAAAAATTCCAGCAGCCCCGAAGGCCTGCTGGAATGATTCCAGTCAAGATTCAGCCCGATTACGGGCCAAAACACCCTTTTTTAAAAAAGCACGGCGAAACTGTAGCAATGTGTGTTCCCCAGCAAGCCTATGCTCTTGTATGCATAATCCATCCTCATATCCACCATGCGCATATGAACGACGAATCCGCCTCCAAAGGTGGGACCGTACTGCGAATCCGGAAGGAAAAGGGCCTTGTATCCGCCGCGCAGGTAAAAATCACCGAAATCCAGCTTCCGGACCATGTACTGCCCGCCGATGTTGATGGACTCCGCATTGTTGTTGGGATGGAGCGCATCCGCCGCAAGGGTGAACCGGTGGCTTTCCGTGGCGAACAGGTTGACGGAAAATCCCACGCGGAAGATGAGGGGCAGCTCCCAGGGCTGCAGTTCGAATTTCCCCTTAGCGCTCTTGTAATTGCCTTCCCATCTCCACGAGCCGACTTCATAGGGCTGTATGTCGATCGGCTGCAGCAGGTCCATGCCGTCGTATTTCATGCGCGTGCCGTAATTGGAGATGCTCATGCCGATCTTCATGCCGTCTTCCTTGCGGCCGGTGGGAGAAAAGAAATGCGTGCTCACATAAACGCCCATATCCGCAGCCATGGCCTTGGCGCTGGTGTGCCAGATGCGCGAGGAGATATATTTGGCAGAAGCCCCGAAGGAGAACCACTGTGCCAGTTTCCTCCCGAACGAAAAACTGAAGGCAAAATCATTGGAGGTGAACTTCTCCCCCGTCCCTTCAACATAGTCCAGATTGGTGACATCCATCTCGCCGTATCCGGTGTAGGTGACGCCGAATCCGAGTGTCCCGATGGAGGGGAGCACAATACCCACGGCTGCAAAGGAAGTGTTGATGTCCAGGAGCCAGGGTTGCAGGGAGAACTGGGCCTCGCTTTTCTCCATGAATGCCAGACCGGCCGGATTCCAGTAGATGGAGGAAAGGTCGTTCACCACGCCGACATACGCCTCCCCCATGGCTGAGCCTGCGGCTCCGATCCCGATTTCCAGGAAATTCGCCGCAGTCGTGCCGACCTTATACGGTTTCTGCGCAAACGCAACCGTCCCCAGTGCCAGGACCATCGCCGCGCAGACCGTCCGAAGGATCTTTTTATTTGTCTTCATGCGAAATCCCTTCCTTTTTTGGCGAAATACCGGGGGGCCCTATTTGATGACCGCGAATTTGCCCATTTTTTCCTGGCCGGTTTGTTCGTCCTTCACATGGTACAGGTAGATTCCGGCCGCGATCTCGAGACCCTCCATGGTTTTCATGTCCCAATGGACAATACCCCCGGAATGCAGGCCCAACTGCTCTGTTTCATTGGTGTACTTGTTCACCGCCGTAAAGGACACCAGCCCGTCTTCGGGAACCTGGATTTTGTCGATGAGCACGCCGCTCATGGTGAAGATTTGAATCGTGCATCTTTCCGGTATGTGGGTGAACATGAGTCTGCGCTTCTGGTTCAATGCCGTGTTCTGAACGGCCGGCTCCATGACATTGGTCCCCACATAGGGATTGGGCACCACCCTGATCAGATCCATGTCGCTCTTGATCTTTTCCGCGTTGATACCCGACCCGCTCTGCACGGTGAAGGTCAGCGAGTCTCCCTCCAGGAAGGGGCGCTTGAACGCGACCTTGAACAGGTCGCCGGGTTGAGGCAGCTCCGCTGCATCGAGGGCGTCCAGGAAGTCGATGAGGAACGCGGTTCCGGCCCACTTGTCCTTGGTGTTCATGCCGCCGACCAGGATGCGGTCCCCGATCATGTCGAACACACCGTTTTCATTGTAATCCTGTGCGACCAGCTCCATGACCACGGGCTGGCCGGTCAACGTGTCCGTGAAGGTGTTGTTGCGCACATAGAACGGGAAGGTGACGCCTTCCAAAAGGCCGTCCGTGATCTTCTTGTCCTCCTCATCCTTGATGAAATGCCCCCGCGTCGGCCGGGTGATCTGGGTCGTGTAATACTGACCCGGGTCGGTCGGAAAAACGATGTTGTAATCCCAGGCCCATACCGCGCTCTCCGTTTTGGTGGGTGTGATCCGGATCGGGGCGCTCCCCTGTATCCAACGGCTGTTCACCGGATCAAATTCCGACAGCACGACCGGAACATAGATGCCCAGCCTGATCCCGTCGAAAACATCCGTAAACATCGTATCGCCGGCCTGGATATGCCACGCGTTCCGGTAGGTTCTGCCGTTGTCCAGGGTGTAGGTGATGTCCGCACTCTTGACCAGCACCGAGGAATAATTGACCGGCGTGTCCTTCCCGATGTCGTCCACGGTCAACACATCCTTGAAGACCTCGATTTTATCCCCGTCATGCTTCGCATAAACGAAAAGACCGTTCGTGACATAGGTGAAACCCCGGTCCGCGGCGTTCAGGGCGGATTTGATGCGCTGATTCGAGAATTCCACCTGGTAGGTCACGCCGGGCTTCAGGGATCCTTCGGAAATGATTTCCGGGATGATGTCGCCCGATCCCATGGCATTGTTGGTTTCGACCGTGAAATCCGGCCTGGATTCAAATCCTGCGGGTTTGGGACCCGGGGTGACGATGGCGATGTTCTGCGGGACATATTGATACTCCTCAAACTCGTCGATCTGGATGGACTGGTAGGTCTCCGAAGGCGCGATCGAAAATTCCTCGCTGAGAGACGTGCTGGAAGTGGATTTCCATCTCAGGCTGTCCGAGGGGATGCCGTAGTCGTATGCGACGATCTGGTAGTAATAGGTTCTCCCGTTCTGAACATCATGGTCGATATAGTAATGCTGAATGCCGGTGTCGTCCCCCAGCTTGACGCCCATGCCGTTCTGCAGGCCGTAGTCCGTAAAACCCTTTTTCCCGTTCCGGACGTCGCATTGGAAAATGGGCTTCCGGAACATGGGCGTGCCCTCGCCGTCCGTAATGATCTCCGGATCCGAAAAACGGGGATCCGTGGCGCGGTACAGCTTGTAGCCTTCGAAATCGTTGCGGTTTCCGAGCAGGGGCTCCCGTGTATAGGTATCCGCCAGATTATCCCAGGTCAGAACCACGTAGCCGTCTCCGGCTGTGGCCTTCAAGGTGGGCATTTTGGGAGGCATGGCGAACCGGTAATCCTTTTCATAGATGATCTGCACGACCTTTTTCAGGTTGAACAGCGCGGGCGCGCTGTGATCGGCTGAAGTGAGTCCTGACAGGGGATCATAGGAGTGAAGCTCGGATATGGAAATCCGCTCGGTAAGCCCCTCGAAAAGCGGGAACACGCCGGTCGCGAACACTTCGGCGAGATTGTCGATATGCTCCTTGAGCAGAGTCAGGGAGTCATCCGCCATGAGCTCCCACATGGATTCGTCGTTCCGGAACCAGTAGGTATAGGGCTGAACGTGCTCCGGGACCTTGAACAGTTTGAAGGATGTCAGGCCCAGCATGTCGGATTCGGATACATCCAGCCAGGCGAAATCAGGCTCGCACCCGACGCCCTCCCGGAAGTCGGGCCTGTGATTGCATTCGCCTTCATCCGGACCCGGATACTGCAATTCCCCGGGGCCTACACCGTCCAGACCCACGTCGTCCCCGCAATATTCCGTATCCTGGTAGATGCCGTCCCCGTTGTCGTCGATCCCGTCGTCCCAGTCCTGATCCTCATCCGCGTCCCAGTGCTGCCGCAAGTCCTCGATACGGTATCCGTAATAGGCTGTAAAATGATCCAGGTTGGCGATGCCGTCGAGGGGTCCGATCAAGGCGGCCGCCTGATTGTCCCGTTTTTCGTCGATCAGTCCGTCCGTGTCATTGTCCCTTAGGTCATAGGGCCGGGCCGGGCTTTCCAGGTAGGCGTATCCGGCGGTTCCTGTGGGATAACCGCCGTTCCCGTAACCGTCGGTGTCCCAGGAATAGGACAGGTCGAGCAGGGTGTCGAAAGCCGCATCCTCCCCGTAATTCTCACCCCCGATGTTGTTGTCCAGCCAGTAGCCGAACGCCACCTCGGTCAGGTTGTAATCCGAAATGTTGGCGATGGTGTATTCGAAAAACACGGCATCCCGCGCCTGGGGATTGTCCCATTGAAAACCCCTCATTTGAACGCGTATGCCTGTTCCCCCCCATGGGAGGCCGACCTGTGTCCGCTGTTCGGGCAGGTAATCTCCGATGACGCGTCCGGGCCTGGGATAATACTTGACACGGTCGTCCTCGCCCAGGTATTCCTGATCCTGGGCGTCGTTGGCCACCACGTAGGACTCCAGGCTGGCGTATATCACGCCCATGCCGAAACGGCCGTCCCAGTAACCGGGCCATTTCTTTTCAAATCCGGTGGAGGGCCATCCTTCGGGAGGCCAGGAATTCGGCTCATTGCTCATGGCAGGCGTTTCCGCATTCACGTTGGCGTATCCGAAAGCCGGGTGCAGGCCCCATTCCACGGTTCCGCCCATGCCCATGTCCATTTCTTCCCGGTAATTGGTCTGCAGGAAATAGAGCGTGTCGATGTCGCCCGCAGCCGCAGCCGCGTCGATCAGCTCCTGCGTATCAACGGGAATCGTGTCCTGAGTCAGAAAAACCCGGGCGGCGATCATCAGGCCGATTCCGTCGTTCATCTTGTTTCCATAATAGGTGTTCGGCCAGCGTGAAACATCCTGCCTGGGATGGTCGGAGAGCTCCGTGTTGTTCTTGAACAGGATGAAAACGCGGTTGCCGTCCATGCGCCCCTCCCGTTCATAGGCGGGATCGCCGGCCGGGTCAATGGGCCCCTGGTACTGCCTGCCGAACTGGGCCATGGCAGGGCCCCAGGACAGAATCAGAAAAATGCAGACGAGGGTTTGGATTCTGCTCTTCATATCAAGGCTGCCTTTCGCTAAAATACCGTTTTTGGGATTCCGCCTGACGCGGCCGATCCTAAAAGCCGAGGCTCAGGCCGACTTTGACCAGGCGGGGCGCCCAATAGGCGCCGGGATCCTTGATCTGGTCGTAATAGTCCGTGAAATGGCTCTTGAACTCCACCAGCTGGCGCTCGCGGACAATGGCCTGGTTCGGACGGCCCGTGGTTGCATTGACCCAGTTCGCGTTCAGCTGGTCCAGCAGATTGAATATCCGGAGTGTGGCCCGCAGGTTGAAACGGGAAAATATGGGGATATCGTAAAAAGCCTGAAAATCCATTCCGAAGGTTGACGGCATCACGGAATTGTTGGGGTACAGGTTTACCCGGCTGATCATGTTCTCGGCGATCGGAGACCAGGTGTAGGGAAAGCCGGAACCGTAATGGGCGGTCATGGAAGCGCCGTATCCGCGGGTATTGTATCCGACGTTCACATGGAGGGTATGCCGCTGATCCCAGCTCATGGGGATCAGGCGGTCGATGGGATCCTGGTTCGCACCCGCCCGGTTGAAGGTGAAAATCGAGTTGTCCGCGTTCCCGCGCGTGTACTGCAGCGTATAGCTCACATTCGCGCTGAAGGGGCCCATGTACACGTCGTATTTCACCTCCATGCCGCGCGCGTTCCCGTAATCCTTGTTGCCGTACAGCCCGTAACGGACGTCGTTGTACGTCGTGTAGATGTTGACGGTCGAGAGGTCGTAGATGTCCTTGTAGAACACCGCCACGTCAAGGCTCATCCCCGGCAGGAGCTCCTGCCACAATCCGATCTCATAGCTGACGGTGCGCTCCGGCTTGACTTCGGAATTGCCTTGTATCACGGCATAATTGGAAGGTCCGATGATGAAATCGTTGTTCTGGTACATGGTTGAGAACGAAGGCACCTGAAAAAAGTGACCGTAGCTGAAATGGAGGATCGCCGCCTTCCCGAGTTGATAGGCCAGGCCCAGCCTCGGGCTGAACTGATACTTGGGCTGGGAGTTCATCCGGACCGACATCCTGGAGGGATCCTCTGCGAAGTAGAGACGGTTGTCCGGATTGCGTCTGTTGGACGGGTAAACCGTCTTGGGATCGAAATAATCCAGACGGACGCCGAGATTGATGGTCATCTCATCGAATTCCATCTTGTCCTGCAGGTATCCGGACAGCTCGATCGGCTCTTTGATGTAGATGTCGGCATAGGCGGTCGTGTCCGGATACACCCAGGGCTCGTAAATCATGTTCTCAAATTCAGTGCTCTCCCATCTGTTGCGGATTTCCCGGGATACGCTGTTGAAACGGTGCATGGTATATTGAAACCCGGTTTTCAGGGCATGCTGCTTCAGGACCTGCCAGGTCATGTCGAACTTGAGATCTCCCCTTTCGGTTTTCCGGTAATAATGGCTCTTGTCCTGGCCCCCGGTGTAGAATCCGGTGTAACTGGAATTGGTGCGGAATTCATCCGAAATGTACCTCGCATCCAACGGACTTTCATATAAATAATTACCGTTGTACTGATTGTAGTACATGACCTTCCATTCATAGAAGGCGGAGCGTGAAAACATGTGATTGATGCCCAGGGAATAAAAATCGGAGCGGTCATACCAGATGGCCCGGGCCTCCGGCGCGTATTTCCAGACATGGCTGTATCCCTGCCCCCGGTCGTCGTTTCGGGAATAGGTGAAGCTGGTCCTGAAACTCCTGGCCTTGTAGGACAGTTTCCCGAGAGCCTTGATGTACTTTCCCCAGTTCATGTTCTGGTATTCGCCGTTGCCCGTTGCCTCCGAATAGTAGATGGGCCATTGCGAATAATCCGTGCGGTCCCAGGGCTTGAACATCCGGATGCCGTTGAGGTGGTTTTTGTTGTCTTCGTACCGGACATTCGAGTAGAAGGTCAGCCGGTCCTTCCAGATCGGCCCTTCCAGTTCAGCCTTGAAATCCTGGTTCCGGAGAAAGTCACTGTCCTTCAGGCCGATGAAAATATCCTTGTGGGGAGTCAGATAGTTGCCCAGCAATTGCTCGATCTTGCCGTGAAACTGGTTGCCGCCGTCCTTGGTGATCAAGTTCACCACGCCGCTCATGGCGCGGCCGTATTCCGCATTGAACGTGCCCGTGATGACTTCCATGTCCTGGATGGCGTCCTTGTCCACGTCAACGGCGGTGCTGTGGTCAAAGGCGTTGTCAACCTGTATGCCGTCGATCATATACGACGTTTCGCCGTGGCGCCCGCCGCGGAAATGCCCGCCCACCACGCCGGCCTGCAGGTTGATCACCGCCCCGGCGTTCTCAACCGGCAGCCGGTTGATGTCGTCCGAGGAGACGTTGCGTATCGAACTGGTCTGATCCTTTTTCATCGCCACCTTGTCCGCCTGGACGACGACAACCTGTCCTTCGAGCACGGTCTGTTTCATTTCGAACTGGATGTCCGTGGTCCGGTTGACCGACACGCGAAGGTTTTCCATGCGAACCGTTTCGTAGCCCATCATGTTCGCGCGCAGGATGAAAACCCCCGGCGGCACGTTGATGATCATGAAGAAGCCGTCGTCCGCGGTGGCTGATCCGAGATGTGTCCCCTCGACCATCACATTGGCGCCTGAGAGCGGCTGGCCCGTTTCCTTGTCGAAAATCCGGCCCGTGATCTTCCCGGTGGTCTGTGCCGGAACCGAGCCCTGAACCAGAATCACCGCCAGCAGGATCAGGCATTTCTGAAAGTTTTTCATCGCGCCTTCCTTATGCTTGGTTCATAACCGTGGTGGTTGTATTGCTCCGTCCGGCGTCACGGCTTGGGCCAGGCCGGATCGAATCCCAGGTACTGCCCTGCAATCGGGACCATGTTCGCGACCGCAACGACCGGGATGCCGGGTCCCTGCCAGGTGACGGCCACGTTGTCTCCCCCGGATCCTTCTTTCATCAGGGCCTCGATGTAATAGATGCGGCCTGCCTGCAGCGGGACCGGCGCGGATTTTTGATTCCCCGGTTCCTTCTGCCATTCCCGCGAATTGGTCCAGGTCGTCACCTTGGCGATCAGGGCTTTGTTCACCGGATTGTTGTCCGAGCTCAGCCAGAGTTCCGACAGATCGTCGCTGGCAATGTAGAACGTGTAATTCCCCGTTCCCGGCGGCACCAGATAGCCTCTCAGCCGCTGGCCGTAATTGTCCTTCCAATCCACCGGCGCCTCAAACGAGGTCCGGTAGTCCCGCCCGGTGGGATTGTCCGGATAGGCGGCATTACCGGTCAGGTCCGTGAGCGCCGTGCCGCCGCCGATGTCCAGCCAGTACTCCCGGATGATTCTGCCCATTTCGATGGTCGTGATCGTCAATTGAACCGTTGCGGAAACATTGTTGGCAACGTCGGTCACCGTGATGCTCGCGGACTCCGAACTGTCGCCGACAGCCACCACATATCCCCTGGAATCGTCGAGATCGTCCGGGAAAACGATCAGCACCTGGTCGTTGTCCGTGCTCCAGGAGTATTCCGGTCCATTCGTCGCGTATGTGGTCAGCGCCTGCAGCGTGATGGTGTCCGCCCGGACGATGGTCATCACGGACACGCCGGATTTGGTTTCATCGCTGTAGTTGACGAACAGGCCGCGCACCGCCGTGTAGAAATAGGAACTCCTGAAACCGCCTTCGACCGAGGCGTCTGTCCCCGTGTTTTCATTGCTCGCGATGCTCACCTTTACCGTGTGGTCCACGAATCCCCTTTTTTCGCTCATGTAAGTCAGCCAGTAGAAGCTCTGGGCATAATCGGACAGCGCTTCACCGGCCTCGGTCATCTTCGCGGCGGCCTCGCTGGAACCGGCGACCGGGATGAAGCCGATGTTGCCGATTTGGCCCAATGCGGCTGCATCCACGCCTGCTCCTATTCCGACCGCCAGTACGGCCTTCCTGCCTCGCGCCTGCAGGACCTCCTGAATCGTGCTGGTACCCTGGTTGTCCGAGCCGGATGTGAACAGGATGACGGCGTTCTGCTCGATGAAGTCGTTCGTGTAGGAATCGGACAGTCCTGACAGGATGCCTTCCAGAACGGCGTACAGATTGTCCGCCGCATCAGCAGCGGTGATGCCGTCCACGGCCGCGGACAAGGCGGTTTGATCGTCCGTAAAATCCAGAACCTGTACGGCGCCGGCTGCATAGCTGTACACGGCGGCCGTCTGTTTCGCGAACATCTTCTGAATAAACGCCTTTGCCGCAGCCTTGACGGTTGCCAGATCCGTCCCTGCGGAGTTGTTCAGCAGCAGAACGGATTTGAGCGTATAGGGAGACTGGTCCTTCTGGCGGATCGAGATTGAATTCCCGGTTCGGGCCAGTACCCGGTCATCCTCCCGGACTTCAAAATCCTCCTCTTTCAGCCAGGAGATCCCGTTCCCCTCCATATCGGTCACATGAAACATGAAGTTCACGAAGCAGGGGGTTTTGGTCAGAACCGTGTCCTTCTGCATCCGGAAGGATTTGATGTCAGGGCGATTGTCGTCGCCCGGTTCCGTCGGTTTCGAACTTTTCTTGCTGCATCCCAGCACAGCCAGAACGAGGAATGCCACAGCAAAGAGTCGTATGATCCGCATGGCAGACTCCCAAATGTTTATTGGCGAATGGCGAACCAGCCTTTTGAAAATGGACGATCGATGACGCTGCATAAAGGTGTGGAAAATTATTTTTAGTCCATTGAAGCTCCCCGGAGGCAAGCTGCCGGGAAATCTTCGATCTTCAGGGAAAAGACATTTGTATTCACTCGCTGACTCCGGGGCAAGCCTAAGCGGGATGCGCTCGTTGCCCAATTCATGGAATGGATCATTGTAAATACTTTTGTCTAAAATGTCAACATAAAAATCCACGGACCTCAATCCGCCAGGATGTCCTCGATTTCCAACAATTCCTCCTTTGAAAAATCCGGATTGGCGAGCATGCTCAGATTGTCCTCCAGTTGTTCTACCCGGCTGACCCCGACCAGAACGGAGGTGATGCGGCGGTCCCTGAGAACCCAGGCGAGCGCCATGCGGGCAATGGATTGTCCCCTGCGGTCCGCAAGGGCCTTTAATGCGCGTATGCGGATCAGCTTCTGCTCCGACACGTCGTCGATTTTCAGAAAACCATGCGGTTTCGCCGCCCGCGAATCATGCGGAATCCCTTTCAGATAGCGGTCTGTCAAAAGCCCCTGCGCCAGCGGTGAAAAGGCGATGCAGCCCATGCCCTCGCTTTCCAGTATGCCGAGCAGCCGGTCCTCCACCCAGCGGTTGAACATCGAGTAACTGGCCTGGTGGATCAGGCAGTGGATGCCCATTTTTGCCAGGCATTTCGAGGCTTTTTGGGTCTCCTCCGCCGGATAATTGGAGATTCCGGCGTAAAGGGCCTTGCCCTGGCGTACGGCCTGGGCCAGGGCATCCAGGGTTTCCTCCAGAGGAGTCTGGGGATCCAGGCGATGGGAGTAAAAAATGTCCACGTAATCCAGTTTCATGCGGCGGAGGCTTTGGTCCAGGCTGGCGAGAAGGTACTTTTTGGAACCCCATTCGCCGTAAGGCCCGGGCCACATCAGATAGCCCGCCTTGGTCGAAATCACCATCTCGTCCCTGTAGGCTGAGAAATCCTTTTTCAGAATCCTTCCGAAGGTTTCCTCTGCGGATCCGGGCGGAGTGCCGTAATTGTTGGCCAGGTCAAAATGGGTGATGCCTGCGTCAAACGCCGCCCTGAGAATGTCCCTGCAGTTCTCGAATACATCGACTTCCCCGAAATTATGCCATAGGCCGAGGGAAAGGGCGGGAAGAAGCAGACCGCTTCTCCCGCAGCGGTTGTAAGGCATGGCGGCATATCGTTTTGAACTGGCGATGTAATGCATTTTCTCCCCTTTGTTCAGGTATTGTATTCAAGAAGGATTTGTTCTGCAATATGCGGCCATTCCGGCGGGACGGACGGCCGTATCCACCGGATCCGGGGATCACGCCGGAACCAGGTCATCTGCCGTTTGGCGAATCGCCGGGTATTCCTCTTGATCAGATCCACGGCCTCAGCCGGACTGATCCGGCCCGCAAGGAAATCGAACATTTCCCGGTAGCCCGGGCTGTCCATGCTGTTCAGGCCGGGGCTGTATCCCCTGTTCAGCAGGCCGCGCACTTCCTGTTCCAGACCCTCCCGGATCATCCGGTCCACCCGGTCGTTGATGCGCGCATACAGATATTCCCTCGGCCAATCAAGGCCCCAAAATCCGGACCGGAATGCGGCGGGGAGCGTTTCATCCCTTCGGATCTGCGAAACGGGTTTCCCGGCCGTTTCGATCACCTCCAGGGCCCGGATGATCCGTTTGAGGTCGTTCGGATGGATGCCCGAAGCGGCATCCGGATCCGCAAACTGCAGCCGCTGGTAAAGGCTCCGGGAACCGGAATCCTCAGCCTCCTGCCGGAGGCGGGCTCGAACGGACGCATCCCTGTAATCACCTGGAAAAAATCCATCCACCAGGGCCTGGATGTAGAGCCCGGATCCCCCCACGACAATCGGAAGGCGTTTCCGCGCAAGAATGTCCTCTACGGCGGCGCGGGCCAATGCCGCATATTCGCCGGCGCTGAATGGCGCATCCGGATTGAGCAGATCCATGCAGTGATGCGGAATCTCCTTCCTCAGAGACGCCGGGAGCTTCGCGGTCCCGATATCCATATGCTTGAAAATCTGCCTGGAGTCCGCGGATACGATTTCACCCCCTGTTTTCCGCGCCAGTTCAAGGGCGAGGTCGGACTTTCCGGATGCTGTGGGACCTGTGATGATGAGAACCGCGGCGGGAGTCATGGAATCCTCCGGCTGTGAGCCGCGGGGATTTTTTGATTTTCCAGGGAACGACATGGAGACCCGCTCTTACGATATGCGGCGATCTTCAGGGGGGATGCGCGCGTCCGCAGATGAAAGCCCGCCTGAAACGCTCGGCGGGAAATCTTCGATCTGCGGGATCAATGGCCTTTTGTTTCGCCCGCTCATCCCGGGGCAAGCAGCGGGAAATCCGCCCGGTGGCAGATTCAGCGTCCGAATCTCCTGTCCAGCTCCTCCAGGTTCACGGTGACGACAACCGGCCGGCCATGCGGACAGAAATAGGGCTCATCCGCTGCGAATAGCTGGTCCACCAGCGACGCCATTTCCATGAGCGTCAATTTATCGCCTGATTTGATGGCGGAACGGCATGCATAGGCGGCAGCCACGGATTCCCAGATGTCGGAAAATTCCTTCCGCGTCTCCTTGTATTCATCCAGGATGTCCTGCAGCAGCTCGCGTTCCATGCCCGTCTTCACGTCCACCGGGACCGCCTCTATGACCAGAGCGCCGTTTCCAAAATCCTTGACTGAAAAGCCGATCCTCTCGAGATACGGCAGGATTTCCGTCAGAACGGCAAAATCCTCCGGCTCCACCCTGACGGTCTGTGGAAAAAGCATTTGCTGGGAATGGGCCGGCCCCTTGCGGGCCGCCAGAGCCTTTTCAAAGAGAATGCGTTCATGGGCCGCATGCTGGTCGATCAGCGTCAACCCGCTTTTGATCTGTGAAAGGATGTAACGGTTGTGAACCTGCCAGAAAACCGGAGCGGTCGGTTCCGCGGCCGGGTAAATGGTTGTGTCAATGTTGAAAAGCGGCCTCTGGACCTCCAGGGAGAGCTGGCCGTCCGGAGGCTCATTCCGGGAAACAGGCGGCGGCACATTCAGCCGCTTGCCTCCGGGCACCAGAAAAAGCTGCGGCACGGCGGGCGGCGATTTCAGCGCATCGCGAATCCCCCGGTAAACAAGGTCATGGATGAACCGCTCATCCGAAAAACGTACTTCGATTTTCGTCGGGTGCACGTTCACATCCACATCACGCGGATCGGTTTCCAGGAAGAGGACATAGAAGGGATATTCCGACTTGTCCAGCCGGGGGCCGTAGGCTGAAAGAACGGCGTGCATCAGGTTCCGGCTCTGGATGTACCGCCTGTTGACGAAAAGATACTGATCATCCCGGGTCCGCCTCGCCTCTCCCGGCCTGCTGACGAATCCGCGACATTTCAAGGTGCCGGATTCCCTGTTGAAGCTGACCAGATGATGCGATCTGGCGTCTCCCAGCAGGCTTCTCACGCGCTCCTCTTCTGTTCCGGGAGCAAGGTCCATGGTCTTCTCGTCCTGTACGAACAGCGTGAACCGCACAGCCGGATGGGACAGGGCCATGCGCTTGAAAGCCAGGACGCAATGCCTGAATTCATTCCCCGGGCTTTTCTGAAATTTCTTCCTGGCCGGCACATTGTAAAAGAGGTTCCGCACTGAAACGAGTGTACCCCGCGTCCCAGCGGTCTTTTCAACGGATGTCACACGGCCGTCCTCGATGTGTATCCGGGTGGCCTCCGGGTCTTCCTCTGTCCTGGTGACGATTTCCATGCGTGCAACGGATCCGATGCTCGCAAGCGCTTCCCCCCTGAAACCGAATGTTTGGATGGCTTCCAGATCCTCAGGGGACGTTATCTTGCTCGTGGCATGGCGCTCGCAGCAGAGCCCGGCGTCCTGTTCGGTCATGCCTTCCCCGTCGTCCGCAACCCGTATCAGTTCCATGCCCCCGTCCGCTATCCACAGGCGAACCGCTGTGGCGCCGGCATCGAGCGCATTCTCCAGCAGTTCCTTTACAACAGAGGCGGGGCGTTCGACCACTTCGCCGGCTGCAATGCGTTTCATCAGGATTTCAGGGAGCTTTTTGATTTTGGGATTCATATCCATTCTTTCAACTTGACCGCAAAATCGCCCTGAAGAACGCCTACAACGCGCACATTCGACCTTTCGATCATGGCAGCCTGAAGCGCAGCTAGAGGGACCGAAGCCCTTGCGCATGCTCGGTTCAGCCTGGATCGGGTGCCCGGTGCGGCCTGATCGGAGATGAAGACGATTCCGATTTTTTGACGTTTCAGACCTTCCAGCACCGCCTGCGTACCCAGAACCGCCTTCCGGGCCTTGATGCAGAAACCCAGCATGCGCCCCATTGCTTCGTGAGGCCGGTTTTTCAGTGCCCCGGCCAATTCCAGAAAAATACCGTCCGGTATAGAAGTCTTCAGGGAAACGGCCAGAAGCCCGCGTTTCCTGGTTGTTTCCAAACAGCCTGCATCCGGGCAAAGATAGGCTCCTCTTCCCTCCCTGTTCTGATCCGGATCAAAAAAAATGCGGCCCTTGACGCTGCGTACGATACGGAGCAACCGGTCCTTTTCACGCCTTTTCCTGCATGCCACGCATTGCCGCAGCGGCCGGCGACCGCCCTGCTTCACTTTCCGAACCGCGTCAGGAAATAGAACAGGTAGATGAGAAGCCCGAGCAAAAGAAGCGTGGACCAGGTCGAGCGCCTCTTCAACGGACCCGGATAGCGCCTCCGGAACTTGATCTTCTTTTCAACTTCCTTGTCCTTGGCAGGATCGTAATAAGAAGGTTCATAATGAAACTGCCGCGGTTTGGGAAAACGGGTTCCCAGCATTTGAAAAATCCTCCGCTTCATCGGGACCCATTAATTTACACAACCGGCAGATGAGAATCAAGGCGATTTCTGAAGCCTTTCGGAGTTCCATCCGGATTTCCGTGTTTTTTGCTTGCACTTCAACCCTGTTTTTGCGAAATTTGTAACAACCGGCGCGCTCGAGCGCCGGGATTGACCACAGGATTTCTGCCGGTCAGGGCAGGGCATGCCATATCCCCGCAAAACGCAGTACGCTGCAGGAAGGCATCCACCGGGAGCAAGCCTTCAGGAAAGGAGCGCCATTGGAAGACAATGCTTTTGAGAAACTCGTTGAAATCATGTCGCGCCTGAGAGGTCCGGACGGCTGCCCCTGGGATAAAGAGCAGACCCATGATTCCCTGAAACCCTATCTGCTGGAGGAGGCGTATGAAGTCCTGGAGGCTGTGGACAGGAGGGATTTTGACGGCCTGAGGGAGGAATTGGGGGACATGCTTCTCCAGTCCGTGTTTCATGCCCAATTGGCCAGCGAGGCCGGCCTTTTTAATATTCAGGATGTTTTGAAAACGTTGAACGAAAAGCTGGTGCGCCGCCATCCCCATGTATTCGGCGAGGCGGTCATAACCGGCTCGGACGAACAGGTTCGGCACTGGGAAAAGATCAAAAAATCCGAGGGGAAAAAGTCGGCCCTGGACGGAGTGCCGGTCACGGCTCCCTCCCTGCTTCGCGCTCACCGGACCCAGCAGAAGGCGGCTGCCGTCGGCTTCGACTGGCCGGAGGCCTCGCCGGTCTGGGATAAAATCAGGGAGGAACTCGACGAATTGAAGGAAGCCGTTTCTGCGGGCAAACAGGATGCGGTGGAAGAAGAGCTGGGCGACCTGCTGTTCGCAGTCGTCAATCTCTCCAGATTCCTGCACGTCCATCCCGAGGACGCGCTCCGGAGATCCGTGGATAAATTCAGACGCAGGTTCAGGGCTGTGGAGGCGGAAATGGAATCCGCAGGCAGGGATATGCGGAAAACCCCACTGGCGGAACTGGATGCGGTCTGGGACCGGATCAAAAGGGAGGAACATCATCTGACAAAGGACGACCCATGCGTGTGACCGTGGCTCAGCTCAATCCCTGCATCGGCGATTTCAGGGGAAATGTGGCG